>CAXQKF010000477.1:0-2011 GCA_964224285.1 Donghicola sp.
CCGGATTGCGGGAATACTACTCCACGGACGACGTCTTTTTTTGCCACGCAGGTGTGCGGCCCGGCGTTGCGCTGGATCAGCAGGTTCAGGACGATCTGGTTTGGATACGGGGGCCTTTTCACGAGCATACCGACAGCTTTGGTCCTCTGATCCTGCATGGCCACACCCATTTGGACCGGATCACGCATTTCGGGAACCGCGTGGATATCGACACGGGCGCAGCCTATGGCGGGCCTATTTCTGCCGTCGTTGTCGAAGGCCGAGACATCTGGGAACTAACCGAAGAGGGGCGCGTTCCGGTGCGCCCGCACGAGACCGTCGAATAAGAGAGGGGGAGACGTTTTGCGACGCTCCCCCTTTTGGATAACAATGGATTTCGACTTCAAAGCATCGTTGGGGCGATGCGACCTGCGACCGCAGGAATTGCCACCATGCCGCAAACTTGCGGAAGAGGCTGACGGCAGAGCTCTCTGAATTTGATCTCTGGTGGGGTAACGTCAGCTCGGGCAAAAAGTTCCACGGGAAAGTACTGTGTCGTGCGGGGAGTGTGGAGAATTTGGCGGCTTCTATGCCCAATCCAGCACGATTTTGCCTGATTTGCCGCTGCGCATGATCTCGAACGCCTCGGCGTAATCGTCCTTGCCAAAGCGGTGGGTGATGACGCGGCTCACATCCAGACCGTTCTGAAGCATGGCGATCATCTTGTACCAGGTCTCGAAAATCTCGCGCCCATAGACGCCTTTAATGGTGATCGCCTTAAAGACGATGCGCGACCAGTCCACAGGGCTTTTGCCCGGCGGGATACCAAGCAGAGCAATCCGCCCGCCCATCACCAGCGCTTCGACCATCTGGTCCAGGGCCTGCTGGTTTCCGGACATTTCTAGGCCCACGTCGAAACCCTGCTTCATCTTGAGGCGCGCGATGACGTCTTTGAGGTCTTCCTCGGCGACGTTCACGGGGGTGACGTCGGCCACCTGACCTGCCAGCGCCAGACGATCCGCGTTCACATCGGTAATCACCACATGGCGCGCGCCCGCATGACGGGCCACGGCAGCGGCCATGATCCCGATGGGACCGGCGCCGGTGACCAGCACGTCCTCTCCCAACAGATCAACGCTAAGCGCGGTGTGAACAGCGTTCCCCAGCGGGTCAAGGATCGCGCCGATGTCGTCGCTGATCTCATCGGGCAGGGGTACCACGTTGAAGGCTGGCAGGCGCAGGTATTCCGCAAAAGCGCCCTGTTCGTTCACGCCGATCCCCCGCGTTTCGGGGTCCAGATGGAACCGGCCCGCGCGGCTTTGACGGCTGGTCTTGCCGATCAGGTGTCCTTCGCCGCTGCACCGCTGGCCGATGGACAGCCCTTCCACGTTGCGGCCCATATCCACAATCTCACCGGCGAATTCGTGGCCGGTGACCAGCGGGACGGGAATAGTCTTTTGCGCCCATTCATCCCAGTTCCAGATGTGAATATCGGTGCCGCAGATGCCGGTCTTCTTGATGCGGATCAGCACGTCGTCGGGGCCGATTTCCGGCACAGGACGCTGTTCTTGCCAGAGGCCAACGGCGGGCTGCGCCTTGACCAAAGCGCTCATGGTGTTGGGACGGGTCATGCGATCACTCCGATCTTGCGGCCAGCATTGGCAAAGGCATTCAGGCCGAAATCCAGATCCTCACGGGTCAGAGCGGCGTTCATTTGGGTGCGGATGCGGGCTTGGCCCTTGGGTACGACGGGGAAGAAAAAGCCCGAGACATAAACGCCTTCGTCGAACAAGGCATTCGCCATATCCTGCGCCTTCTGCGCTTCACCCAGCATGACGGGAACGATGGGATGCTCACCGGGTAGCAGGTCAAAACCCAGGTCAGTCAGCCCCGCCCGCCAGTATTTCGCGTTCTCGAACAACTGCGCTCGCAGGTCGTCGCCCTTCTCGACCAACTCCAGCGCCTTAAGGCCCGCAGCCACCACCGACGGCGGCAGCGCGTTCGAGAACAGGTAAGGCCGCGCCCGCTGGCG
>CAXQKF010000478.1:0-4736 GCA_964224285.1 Donghicola sp.
TGGCCAACAAGATCTACGCCTACACCATCGACCCCGAGACCGGTCAGATCTCGAACGTTGTGTGCCTCGAGTCCGATGCGCGCAATGGCGTTGGCAAGACCTACGAATACAACGTCGCACCGGGCGCTGTGGTCGGCGTCGGCATTGTCAACTCGCAGGGCCAGTTCCTGTCCTCGGGCTACGGCGATAACCTGAAGCTGAACAGCGACGGCCTGCTGCACACCCAAGGTCTGGGCCAGATCGACGAAACCACCGTCAAGCTTGGTTTCGAAGACTGGAAAGGTCTGGGTGACAAGGACTACAATGACGTCAAGATCACCGTTGATCTGGGCACTTCGGGCGCGACCTTTGATAACGCGCACTACGAGACCTCGTCGGATGTAGGCTCGGCCATCGTAAACGAAGGCGTCGGCAACGACCTGATTTACGGCGAAGACGGCGACGACACCCTCTACGGCGAAGCTGGCAACGACACCATCGACGGCGGCAACGACGACGACTACATCGATGCAGGCGCAGGCGATGACTCGGTCAAGGGCGGTGCTGGCAACGACACCATCATCTTTGGCACCGGCAATGACACCATCGAAGGTGGCACCGGCGACGACTACATTGATGACGGCTTCGGCGTGATCTACAACGGCGACAACGACATCGATGCAGGCGACGGCAACGACACCGTTTACGCTGGTGACGGCGCGGACACTGTCGAAGGTGGCGCAGGTGCGGACCTTCTGTTCGGTGAAGGCGACGACGACAGCATCACCGGCGGCGCGGACAACGACTCGATCTACGCTGGCGAAGGCGATGACAGCGTTCGTGCGGGTGACGGCGACGACTCCGTCCGCGGCGAAGGCGGCGACGATACCCTGCGCGGCGAAGCTGGCAACGACTTCATCGACGGCGGCGACGGCAAAGACAGCGTCTCCGGCGGCGAAGGCGACGACACCGTTCTGGGTGGCGCGGGCGACGACCTTGTGCGCGGTGGTTCCGGCAACGACCTGATGGAAGGCGGCACCGGCAACGACTACATCGACAGCGGCTCGGGCGATGACACCATCGACGCAGGCGAAGGCGATGACACCGTTGACGCGTACAATGGCTCGGACAGCGTTCTGGGTGGCAGCGGCAATGACTCGATCATGGTCGGCTGGCAGGACACCGAAGCTCTGCCCGATCTGGGGTACCCCGGTCTGTTCGACGCAGACGGCGACACCGAGAACGACCGTGATTTTGTTGATGCAGGCGAAGGCAACAACTACGTCTGGACTGGCGACGACCGCGACACCATCTACTCGGGCAGCGGCAACGACACCATTCTGGCTGGCATCGACAACGACTACGTTGAATCGGGTGCGGGCGACGACCTGATCGTTGGCGCCGAAGGTTCGGACACCATCTTTGCAGGCGACGGCAACGACACCGTCTACGCAGGCTTTGCGCCTGATCTGCCCGATGATCTGAACATCCCCGATGGCGAAGACCTGGTCACCAACAACGGCACCGACTATGTCGACGCTGGCAAAGGGAACGACCTTGTATTCGGTTCGGACGACGCGGACACCATTCTGGGTGGCGACGGCGACGACACCATCGACGGCGGCATCGACGCGGACTCGCTGATCGGCGGCAAGGGCGATGACACCATCATCCTCGGCCTGAACAACGACGCTCACGCTGACTACGCCGAAGGCGGCGACGACCGTGACTCCTTCTCTGGTGTGGGCGCAGGCGACACCGTTGACGGTGGCACCGGCGGCGACGACTACGATACTCTGGACCTGACTGGTCTGGGTAAGTGGCAGTTCAGCAACGTCACCACCGACGCGGATGGCGACTCGACCAGCGGTCAGGTCAACTTCCTCGACAGCCTTGGCAACGTGACCGGCACCCTGAAGTTCGAAGAGATCGAAAAGATCATCCCGTGCTTCACCCCCGGCACCGTTATCGCGACCCCCATGGGCGAGCGTCTGGTCGAAGAGCTGCAGGTTGGCGATCGTGTGATCACCCGTGACAACGGTATCCAGCGCATCCGCTGGGTCTGTGCCAAGAACGTGACCTCGCAGGATCTGCAGCGTTCCAAGCATCTGCGTCCGATCATGATCAAGGCTGGCGCACTGGGCAACGGTCTGCCGGAAACCGATATCATGGTCAGCCCCAACCACCGGATGCTGATCGCGAACGAAAAGACCTCGCTCTACTTCGAAGAGCCCGAAGTTCTGGCAGCGGCCAAGCACCTGCTGGGAACCGGCGGCATCTACGAGGTGAACGTCCCGTCGACGACCTACATCCACTTCATGTTCGACCGCCACGAGGTTGTTCTGTCGAATGGTTGCTGGTCCGAGAGTTTCCAGCCCGGCGACTACTCGCTGAAGGGAATCGGGGCAGAGCAGCGTCAGGAAATCTACGACCTGTTCCCCGAGCTGAAGGACCGCAAAGGTCTGGAGAACTTCGAGGCCGCGCGTCGTTCGCTGAAGAAGCACGAAGCCAAGCTGCTGGTTCACTAAAACCAGTTCGCACGAATACTTTTGGTTGGGGGCGGTATCCAATGGGTGCCGCCCTTTAACTTTTTAAGTAAGAAATACTCACATAACCGCCTGCAACGCGGCGCATTTGTGCCCTAATTTAACGTCAGGAAACTTGAATATGGACGCGTGTGTGTCCGTACAAGGTGTGTGAGGGCGATGGATCATTCTGGCGGAAATGTTGTGCAGATGCGACCAAGCTGGCCCAAGGCCAGTTCGCAGGTCGTGACGCCTGATTCCGCGGATGGACCGTCCGTTGCGACGCCGTTCAGCGTCCCTTGCTTTACCCCCGGAACACAGATTGCCACCCGCCACGGTCCCTTCGCGGTCGAGGATTTGCGCGCAGGCGAGATGCTGTTGACGCGGGACAACGGGTTCTGTCCGGTGCTCTGGGTTGGCCGCAGTCGGTTCAAGCTGAGCAATGCAAATGGCGGTGCCCGTCTCCAGCCCGTGATGATCAAGGCAGGCGCTTTTGGTGAAGGGGTGCCTGAGAACGACCTTGTGGTCTCTCCGGACCATCAGATGCTGCTGACACGGCGTCTTGTCAGGGGGGCGTTGCCTGCAAAAGAGATGCTGGTGCCGGCTCGGTGCTTTCTGGGGCGGGACGGTGTGGTCGTTGCTCCGCAGCGCGAAGTGGAATTCGTGCACGTCCTGATGGAACGTCACGAGATCCTGCTGGCCGATGGCGCTTGGACTGAGAGCTATCGCCCGGATTCATCGGTCGTGCGTGCGCTGCCTGATCTGGTCCGCGAGGATTTGTTGGCCGCATTGTCGGGGCGCAATCCGGTCCGTGGGCCGGTGTTTGATGCGGCGCGTCAGTCCTGTGGGGCAGAGGCCTTTGATCCCCGTAGGATGCCGGAGTAGTACGCGTCCCACGCTTCTGGCGTGTCCAGATCGAGGGTGGCTTTTTGACCTGCCAATGCGATCGTTTCCAGTCGACCAAAGTGACGTTTGATCACGGATTTGGCCCCATCATCTCCGGTCAGTTCTGAAAGCTCTGCGAACAGGTTTCGTGGGAATAGGACAGGGTGGCCCATGGTCCCCGCCGCGTCGGTTGCGCGCCAGATGGCCTCGGGTTTTTCGCTGTGCAGAGCCGCGAATTTTTCCAGATCAGCGGTCCCAATCTCGGGCATATCACCGGGCAGGATGATCGCGCCAGTGACATGGTCGGGCAGGGCGCGGATACCTGCGGCGATGGAATGGCCCATCCCCAGCGCGGCGTCGTCAACGGTGATCCGCGTCAGGTTCAGCCCTTGCAGCGCCTGCGCTCTGGCAGGCCGATCGGGGGGCAAGGCCACTACCACGGGCACATCACAGCTCAACGCCCGCTCCGCGATCACCCGCAGGCATGGCACCCCGCCCACGGGCATCAGCAGCTTGTCGCCCCCGCGCATGCGCGAGGACGCACCGGCAGCGAGGATCAGGATGGCGGGCGCGGGTGTCATGCCTGACTGTACCGCGCCGCGCGGTAGGGGCAAGCGGTCAGTAACCGCGCCAGATCCAGCCACCACCCAGAATGCGGGTGCTGGTCGGATCGTAGAACACGCAGGCCTGACCGGGGCTCACGCCCTCTTCGGCGGTCAGCAGTTCGACCTCGGCCTCGGTTTCGCTGATCGGGCGCAGGATCGCGGGACGCGGCGGGCGGGTGCTGCGCACTTTGACCGCGATTTCACGCTCGGCCATGTCGGTGAACGGACCGTCGCCAAGCCAGTTGATTTCGCGCACGGGAACGGTGCGGGTGGCCAGCAGCTCTTTGGGGCCGACGATCACCTGCTTGTTGTCCACGTCCAGCTTCACCACATAGAGCGGTTCTGACAGGCCGCCGATCCCTAGACCACGGCGTTGGCCGATGGTGTAGTGGATCACGCCGTTATGCTCGCCCAGGACGCGGCCATCCGCATGAACGATCTGGCCGGGCTCTGCCGCACCGGGGCGCAGCTTTTCGATGACGCTGGCGTAGTTGCCATTCGGCACGAAACAGATGTCCTGACTGTCGGGCTTGTCCGCCACGCTCAGTCCGTATTTCGCGGCCAACTCGCGGGTCGCATCCTTGGACGGCAGATGCCCAAGGGGGAAGCGCAAATAGGACAGCTGTTCGGGCGTGGTCGAGAACAGGAAGTAGCTCTGATCGCGGTTCGCATCGGCGGCGCAATGCAGTTCCGGCCCATGCGCACCGTCCTTGCGCTGGATGTAGTGGCCGGTCGCCATGCA
>CAXQKF010000479.1:0-2080 GCA_964224285.1 Donghicola sp.
ACAGGTATCGACACTCTTTCCCTACACGACGCTCTTCCGATCTCACATCCTCGTGGGCGGGATCAAGCCGCACTACTACTGCCTGCCCGTCGCCAAACGCGAAGAGCACCGCATCGCCCTACGCGAAGCCGCCACCAGCGGCGAGGCCAGCTTCTTCCTTGGCACCGACAGCGCGCCCCACGCGGACGCGGCCAAAGAATCCGCCTGCGGCTGCGCGGGCTGCTTCACGGCGACCAACACCATGTCCCTACTCGCCCACGTCTTCGAAGAGGACGGCGCGCTGGACAAACTGGAATCCTTCGCCTCGCTGAACGGCCCCGCCTTCTACGGCCTGAAACCCAACGACGCGACACTCACCCTGACCAAACAGGACACCCCCGTCGAGTTCGCAGACAAAATCGTCACCGGCGCAGGCCCCGTCACCGTCTTCCAGCCCGGCTTCCCGGTCTTCTGGGCCGCCAGCTAACTTCATCTTGGCGAAAATACCCTCGGGGGGAGGCGCGCCAGCGCCGGGGGGCAGACAGCCCCCCCTCCGCAGCCACAAGGAACCACACTGATGATCCCCACCTCCTATCCCACCCGCGAAGAGATCGCCCGCTTGACCGCCCGCATGTTGCTCGAGATCAAGGCCGTTCACTTCAACGCACGCGAACCCTTCACTCTGGCGTCCGGCCTGCCCTCGCCGACCTATATCGACTGCCGCAAGCTGATCAGCTTCCCCCGCATCCGCTCGACCCTGATGGATTTCCTGACCGTCACCGTCATGCGCAACGCAGGGTTCGAGGCGTTCGACAACATCGCTGGCGGTGAAACCGCAGGCATCCCCTTTGCCGCTCTGGTCGCGGAACGCATGGCCCTGCCCATGACCTACGTCCGCAAAAAGCCCAAGGGCTACGGCCGCAACGCCCGCATCGAAGGCGCCATGACCGAAGGCGAGCGCGTCCTGCTGGTCGAGGATCTGACCACCGACGGCGGCTCCAAGCTGTCCTTCGTGGATGCGATCCGCGAAACCGGCGCGACCTGCGGCCACACCGCGGTGATCTTCTACTACGGCATCTTCCCCGAGACCGAGAAAACCCTCGGCGATCACGGCGTAGACCTGCACTACCTCTGCACATGGTGGGACGTTCTGGCCGAAGCCAAGGAGAGTGGCGCATTTGACGAGGAAACCCTGACCGAGGTCGAGAAGTTCCTGAACGCCCCCCGCGAATGGCAGGAAGCCAACAAGAAATGATTCCGCCGAGCCCTAGCGGCGCAGCCAAAATCACCGGACCGGCGGACACCCGCCGGTCTTTTTCTTTGCCCCGCACGGGTTTGCACACCATTTGCCCCATCGGGACAGACGCCCACCACATATGGTAGGGTTCTATTCACAACCTATCCACAGACTTATACAGTTTGCCTGACAGGTACGGCCTCGGCTATCACGGGGCCTCACGACCATTCGAGGATCCAGATGAACGAGATTGCAGCCATCAAAGCGCAAGTCGACGAATCCAAAGGCCTGCCCCACTCGATCGAGGCAGAGCAGCAGCTCCTTGGGGCGATCCTGACGAATAACGAGATTTATGATCGGGTCGCGACCCTGATCAAACCCCACCACTTCCACGACCCCGTGCACGCCCGCATCTGGGAGGTTGCCGCGGCGCGGATTGCGAAAAACACCCTCGCCTCGCCCGTGACGCTGAAGGCGTTCATGGAAAACGACGAAGGTCTGCGGGAACTGGGGGGCGCTGCATATCTGGCCCGTCTGGCAGGCAGCGCCGTGGCCGCCTATGCGGCTCGTGACTACGCGCAGATGATCTATGACATGGCGATCCGCCGCGAACTGATCACTTTGGGCGAAGAGATCAAAGGCAAGGCGTCGAAGGTCGAGGTTGAATCCGACCCCCGCGCCCAGATCACCGAGGCCGAGCAGAAGCTCTATAAACTCGGCGAACAAGGCAAATCGGAAACCGGCTTCCAGTCCTTCCTGCGTGCCGTGACCGAGGCTGTGAACACCGCCAACATCGCTTACCAGCGCGAAGGGCAGTTGGCAGGCATCTCGACCGGTCTGATCGATCTGGACGGGAAAATGGGC
>CAXQKF010000480.1:0-5099 GCA_964224285.1 Donghicola sp.
GGGACAGATCGTCCTGGTTCGCGGCCTTGCCGAGGTTGGCGTTGAAACCGTGGTCGCGGATGGTCAGCGTGTAGTAGTCGGCGCCGGTCTCCTTGTTCTGCTTCTTCCAGATGCCGCCGCACTCGACCAACTTGCCGCGCGGGGAGCGGCCGAGGACGCGGTGCGTGGGGGCCATCGGGTTCGCGCTCGCGACGGGTTCGACCGTAATGTCGAGATCAAAAGTCAGGGTCGAGATGGAGCCGACGCCCTTGGCGGTTTCGATGTCGGCACTGGTGAATTTGATGCAGTTCGTGGTCATTGCTCTTCTCCTTGTTTGCGTTGCAATGATGGTCACGTTGCAGCTGGCCAAGGCCCGGCCACACCGAAGGCGAAGCGCAGCGGAGAGGGGCAGGCGCCGGTCTTTTTGCCTCGCGAGGAATGACCCGCAGGGTCAGGGGACAAAGATCGGCGACAACCTTTGTGGGCGGGGCGACAGCTGCGACCAGCATGTCATGCAACTCAGACACCGGGAGAAGTGCGGGCGCCGCGAAGGAAGTTGGGGGAACAGCCGAAAGAGAGAAATGCCTGTGGTGGCGACATTTCTGTCCTCTCGCTCCGAGCCGCATCCCGACCAGTCAGAGCTTTGCTGACCCTGCCTCACGTGCCGCGACGGCTGGTTTCCGTGGCAACCCGATGTGTGTGTAGTCTGGAAGAGCAGCAGGGATACCGTCGAAGCTTCGACAACGTGTCCGGATCACCCGGATTTCGAACGGAATCTCTATGGCGGCCCGATATTCTCCGATCCGCGCGTCACGACCATCACCGGCCTTATGCCAGCTGTGGCCAATGCGATCCTGCGGTCGTCGACCATCGTTTGCGACACATGATGATGGGGCGGGACAGCATGTCCGGCAAAGTCAGGAACAACACTGGCAGAGACGCGAGGTACGAGATTACTGATGTCTCGCGCCCGCCCCAGCGACCGTTACCAAATGGCCGAGATGAAGCGTTGCCACGACCATGCGACGGCTGGCCGGGCTGTCTCCGGAGGAGACTGCACCGCCAGCGGCACGGCGCAGGGAGAGGCGGCGTTTCAGCTCGGGGAGGGCGGCTGCTTGCAGCCGACCGAGTAGGGCGCGGTCCTGGCCAAAGGGCAGGAGGGGCCAAAATCATCGAGAGGGGCCCACAGGTAGTTGCTTGCCAAACGTCCACGATGTAAACTTGAGAAGCTCACTTGGGGCTGGCGCGCTGTAAAGTACAGGTCGGCGCAGCAGGTGGAAACCAACCCAGCGAACCTGATCCGGGCCCATTGGATCCTGGTTTGCCGAGCTTCTAGACACTCATCGGTTTGCTCAATCAGCTGCGCGCTTTCCGACTCCTGCTATAGGGCCCACGGCTTGAATTTGGACTCGGAGGCACGCCAGAGGAATGAGCAAAATGAACCTGAACACTGATGTGCAGTCAGCCGAGACCTTCCCGATCAAGCTCGAATGCCTGTCAAAAGGCGTCGACCGAATTCTGGCAAGATGGACCGGCGAAAATCGCCCTACCAAGTTGACACTCTTGAACGATCTTGCCGCCGCAATCTCCCCGGGCTCAAACTGGGGCGCGCTGAAAGCGAAACAAACCAAGCGAGCCCACCCACAGACGCGGCAGAACACCAGTTTCATCCCCGCGATCAATCGAAGCGCCAAAGAATTCCCCGCGCGATTGGCCGAAGTGAAAAACACCGGGAATGGAATTGACCTCGCATACCTCGTCGAAAAAATCCGCCCCCTATTTGCGATGCGGCACGCAGGCGATCCGATCATTGGATTAGAACTCAGCGTCGTGGAAGGGAATGGGTACAGCGATGCGTCCATCTATGCAAAACTGATCTTGAATCGTGGGGACGCGATTGGCATCGCCGAAGCATATGCATCCGACCTGGAACCGATCGCCGCGCAACTCGTCTTCAACGCAGTCCAAAACCTGAACTCCATCGAGTTGTACCCTACCTTGGCGCAGAATGCTTGCAGTGCGCTTCGGATCGTTGTTGGCCCCTTCGATTGCGTGCTGTCTATTCCGGAGTTCTATGGGCGTACGCCTGACGAAAGCCATGCATCTCAAGGGGTGCGGGTCCTTCTTGATGAAGGCGATACGCCGTCGGTCACCGATCTAGATCTGGCGTTGCGCCTGTTATCGGCAGTGGCCCCTCATCTCGGCCAGAAACAATTCGTGGAACATGGGAGCGTCCGGTTCAGGCTGTCCCAGCCACTCATGCAGGTTTGGGAACCGATTGGGTTTGCGACGCCTGACCTTCTCGATGATCGGCCCATGTTCTGGATTCCTGACGGCGAATACTGGGCGCATGAAGGCGATAACTACCTCCTCGATCACAACATTTGGACGCACAGCACACTTGGCGAGCCGCTCGATCTGGCTTTGGCACTGATCAATATCGACGACCCGGATGTCTACCTGAGGGTCGCGCTGACCCCGATGCCAAAGAGGTCGCAGAAATCCGGCCAACGACAAGAGAACTGGCGGGGCGGATTTCATCCCGACTTTCAGGTTCTCCGGATACGAGAGGGTGAACCAGTTCAAGAGCTTTGCCTGGACGACCCAACGAAAGAACGTTTCGAGCGGGGATTCATCGGGTGGGCTATTCACGAAGGGCACGAGGTTGTTGAGGACAGAGCCCGAACAAGAACTGAAGCGCTCATTCCACGGGACTTGAGGCGCGCCTCGCAGCACCTCCTTCAGGTGGAGGCGATTATGAACGGTGCCGACCCAACGGACAAAGAATTATTGCGTCGTATCCGGGAGGGAAAGGGTAGCGATCAGGCTGGCTAGCGATCTGTTTTGCGTCGTCTGCAACGAACAAGCGAGGCAAAGGTTTGCCTCGCTTAACCGTCTTGCGTCCTTGCTGGCAGCTACTGAACGACTATGCTTTCGCCAAGCGCAAAAGCGGCCAGTGCAGGATAGCGCGAAAACACGCCCTGTTCTCCCGAGGCGATCTTGAAAAGCCGAGACTGCGCATCAGCAATCGAGCTCGGGTCATCGGGGTTCAACTGACGAAAGATCGCAAGGACGGGCATGGCGACCTCAACAGTCGTGGCAAGTGTCCCACGTTCACTGAACTCGTTGTTGAAAGCTCCGTTGCCGATATCGTCGACCAAAGCAAAAGCTTCCCTACAAATTTCCGGATAGTCCATGATCAGAGGATTCCCTTGCCTTGATATTGACCGCGCCCAGAAGAGAGCGGTTGCGAGCCAAATAATCCTTTGGCGCGCAACGCAAAAGTTATCTCACCTTTTCTATCATCGATACGGACAATTCAATGCGCCGGAGCTGCCGGCGAAGTGGGGCGCAATCCGGATAAGCGTTCTTCAACATCCGTGCTATCCTACGAAGGGCTGCAACAACGTCGTCAGCAGAGGTCAATGCCTGCAGAAACGCCTGATCCTCATCGGTTCGAGTATAGTAGACTTCGAAGAACTCAGGGCCGTCGAGTTGCCCCCGATCAATCTCAAGGCTGAGCCAATCCTCGAGATCTGAGCGAAGCGCGCTCAAACGCGTATAAACCCCATCTGTCGCATATTGCGACGACATCACTGCCTTGATCACGCGGCCTGCCTGCACATGGCCATCAATTCCGAGTTCACCAGCTGGACGGCGGCGCGAACACCCGGGGTTGTAGTTATAGGGTACGGTGGCCTTGCTCGGAGAGGGATAGATCATCCCCTTGCACCTTGCGCGGCGTTCGTCCTGTTTCGTCTTCGCCATTGGGCTGAGAAACGTCTCCCATGAAGGTACAGATTCGCCCGTCCAGTTTTCGCTGACGACTGGCTCTGGCATGGCACTGATCTTTTCCATCAGAGCGTCAACGTCGTATCCTGAGCGTGTGTCGATACCGACATAGAGATCGCAATCGTAGGGCCGATACATCCCGGGCCAAGACGCCTTTTCAAGCCGCCAGCCGTTGCGGGTCGCCCATGCTGCGCGATTTGAATCGTCGGGCGCGTTGCCATAGGGCTCGTCGATCAGGACGAATTGACCACTGGCCGGATCTACCCAGTCTGTCGAATGGTCGATATTGGGCAGTTTGTCGGTGTCCAGAATTCTGGGGTAGTTCCTGCGGTCTCGGTTCGGTCGCAGTCCTGTATGCTCCATGAAACGGAGCGAACGCTCAGCTGCACAAAGCCTATCCCGCGCATACTCTTGCTTGTGGGCTATGTCATCACAAACGAAATGGTCTTCGGCAACCATTCGAAGGTTTCCGAAACCGCGGACGTATCTGAGCGCACTTTTGGGGCAGAGGTCGAGGATCGGCGTGGAAAGCTCAATCCGCAATGTTTCCCGCCCGCAGCGATGGCCGCGCTCCTTGTCACTCCAGTAGATCGTCAGCAACACATAGGGCTTGGAGTTCGTGAAACCACTGGTGGGCAAAGTGCGGCGTGCATGACGAAAATTGACACAATCGGCAGACTTGGCAGCGAGATCAAGCGCATCAGAATGCTTGATTCCGTTTGTCTTCTTCAGCTGCTTGGCAAGGCGTTTTACCCCAACGAGGGTGGTAGGTCGTGGACCATCGATCAACATGGCTATCTCCCGGCTTGACACCGAACGTCACTCGCCTACCGCCCTACAAGCCAGAGTGTTAGCTGATGGGATCGCTAGAAAGATCTTCGGGCAGTGCTGCCTGCAGCTTCGGAACGGCGAGTGCCATGCTCCTGCCAAGAGCACCTACAAGATAGGATGGATCGCACCATCATGCAACGTGCGTCAGGCTGGCTCGCAATTTTCGAGCACGCCATCTCAAACCAAAGGATTCGGGCCACTATACCCTGATGCGAACGCGTTGCTGCACTCGCGCGTAGAGCTCGATTGGGGCTTCGTGTTCCAGCTCCACAACGATCGCATATCGCTGACGGACTTCCTGATCTGCAGCCCAGCCTCCGACACACCGAACCACGAGGAAATAGTCGGCGCCGTACTGCGGAGTATCCTGGGTGAATTTTACACTCGCCGTTTGCAGCGTGTTGCGGTCACGACGTTGCGGCCCTGGGCTAAGACCACAGTTGAAACGCCCCGCCATCTCTGGCGCCTCCGTATCTTCGCCCGTATGGGATCGAAAA
>CAXQKF010000481.1:0-21093 GCA_964224285.1 Donghicola sp.
CCCGAGGGTTCATAACGGTTGCACGAGCCGAACTCGGCCATACGCAGGGGCAGGTCGCGATAGGATTTCAGACCCTGATTGAACACCTGCACGTGGCAGGGACAGTTCATGGGTTTCAGGGCGTTGATCGCCTTTTCGCGGGCATGCTCTTCGTCAACTTCGACGATGAACATGTTTTCCTGATAGTTTTCCCAGTGGCCGGATTTTTCCCACAGCTTGCGGTCCACGACCTGCGGGGTGTTCACCTCGACATAGCCATCGCGGTCCTGCTGACGACGCATGTAGTCCTGCAAGGTGGTGTAGATGCGCCAGCCGTTCGGGTGCCAGAAGATCTGGCCGGGGGCCTCTTCTTGCAGGTGGAACAGGTCCATGTCCTTGCCAAGCTTGCGGTGATCGCGCTTGGCGGCCTCTTCCATCATGGTTTCCCATGCCTTGAGGTCTTTGCGGTTCTTGAACGCCACGCCGTAGATGCGCTGCAGCATCGGGCGGGTGCTGTCACCCAGCCAGTAGGCGCCCGCGATGTGGGTCAATTTGAAGCCGTCAGCGGGAACCTGACCGGTGCTTTGCAGGTGCGGGCCGCGGCACAGATCCTGCCAGTCGCCGTGCCAGTACATGCGCAGGTCTTCGCCTTCGGGGATACGGTCGATCAGTTCCACTTTGAAGGGCTCGCCGCGGTCCTCGTAGTACTTGATCGCGCGCTCGCGGTCCCAGACTTCGGTTTTCACGTCGTCACGGGCGTTGATGATTTCCTTCATCTTGGCTTCGATCTGGCCAAGATCCTCGGGGGTGAAGGGTTCGGCGCGGTCAAAGTCATAGAACCAGCCGTTGTCGCGCACGGGGCCGATGGTAACCTTAACGTCGGGCCAGATTTCCTGCACGGCGCGGGCCATGATGTGCGCCAGATCGTGGCGGATCAGTTCCAGTGCCTGCTCGTCATCCTGCATGGTGTGGATGGCGATCTGCGCGTTTTCGGTGATTGGCCACTGCATATCCCAGTGCGCGCCGTTCACGGTCGCGCTGATTGCTTTTTTCTGCAGTGACTTGGAGATCGATTCAGCGACCTGCGCGGGCGTAACGCCTGCGTCGTAATCGCGAGAGTTTCCATCGGGGAAGGTCAGGGAAATCTGGGCCATGGGCCTTGATGCTCCTCGTCGGTTTGGCGCCTACGGGACGCCCGGTTGCGGGTTATGGTTCGCGGGCTGTGTGACCGGATGGGCTGGGCAAGTCAAGTTTAGGTTCTGGTTGATAGCAAAAGACCTATGGGCAGAGGTATTCGGGGCACTTTGCTGCGCTGTCGAATAAGTTGCTGCGGCGGGCGGCGCTGCATATGGTGGCGCCGCAATCAAAGGAGACGCCCATGACCGCCCCCAGCTATCTGACGACCGCGCCCGGCCGGAAAATCGCTTATCACCGGACCGAAGGTGCCGCGCCCGGGATCGTCTTTTTGGGCGGGTTCAAGTCCGACATGGAAGGCACCAAAGCCGTCTGGCTGGAAGACTGGGCCAAATCGCAGGGCCGCGCCTTCTTGCGGTTCGACTATTCGGGGCATGGGCAGTCGTCCGAGGCTTTTGTGGATGGGGCCATCGGAGATTGGGCGGCGGACGCGCAAGAGGCGATCGAGACACTGACCACGGGTCCGCAGATATTGGTCGGGTCCAGCATGGGGGGGTGGATCAGCCTGCTGATGACCAAACGTATCCCCCAGCGGGTGTGCGGTCTGGTCGGTATCGCCGCAGCTCCCGATTTTACCGAGGACGGCTTCTGGGCAGGTTTTACCGAGGCCCAGCGCGCGGCGCTGGAGGCCGACGGGCAGATCGCGCTGCCCTCTGATTATGACGAGCCCTATATCATCACCAAACGCCTGATCGAGGACGGACGCGGCCAGCTGGTGCTGCGCGAGCCTTTGCCTCTGCCGTTCCCCGTGCGGTTCTTGCTGGGGACTGGGGATACTTCTGTTTCGGTCGCGACAGGGGTTAAGCTGCTGGATCACGCCGAAGGCGAGGACATGCGCCTGACCCTCGTGGACGGGGCGGACCATTCGTTTTCAACGCCGGACTGCCTGAAGTTGATTGCCGACAGTATTGTCGAGGTGACTTTGCGCGCTGCGGTGTAATCGGAGGTTATGCACGGGCTATGCTGGCCTGTGGATAACTCCGTGTATGAAAATGAATAATCCTTAACGGGCTCTGGAAAACTTTTCCTATCTCTCTGTATCTTGTGCGTTTTCCCGTTTGGATAGGTAGATATCCCTGTGGGGTACCTGTTTCGGAAGGGCGAAACGTTAATCCGGCGGTTCGGGACAACTTTTTGCACGCAATGCCTGTGTGTTGGGTCCACTAACAATTTCGGGTCGGAGCCATTTGCAAAGCAAAAGGCCAGACGCGCAAACGTCTGGCCTTGATTGTTTTTTTGCAACGGGGGCTGGTTATTCAGCCGCGGCCTTTGTCTTGGTGCGCTGGTTCGCGTCGATGAACTCCAGCACCAGCGGGCGGATGTTGTTCCGCCAGCTCTTCCCCGCAAAGATACCGTAGTGACCGGCGCCGGGCTCGAGGTGGCTGGCCTTGAGTTCGTCGGGCAGGCCGGTGCAGAGCTTCAGCGCTGCGACACATTGTCCAGGCGCAGAGATGTCATCCTTGGCCCCTTCGACGGTTTTGACGGCCACATTGGTGATTTTGCCGATGTCCACACGCTTGCCGGCGACCACGAATTTGTTCTTCGCGACTTCGCAGTTTTTGAAGATTCGCTCGACGGTCGAGAGGTAGAATTCGGCCGGCATGTCCATCACGGCGAGGTATTCGTCGTAGAACCGGTTGTGGCGGTCGTTGTCGCGGGCCTCGCCCTTGGCGGCGCGCATGATCTGGTCGGTGAACGCCTTGGAGTGGGTTTCCGCATTCATCGTCATGAAGGATGTCAGCTGCAGCAGACCCGGATAGACCTGACGGCCCACGCCCGGATACTTGAAGCCGACGCGCTGGCACATGGTCTCTTCGAGCTGTCCCATGGTGACGCGGTTGCCGAAATCGGTGACTTCGGTGGGGGCGGCTTCGGGGTCGATGGGACCACCGATCAGGGTCAGCGAAGAGGGCTGCGCCTCGGGATCTTCTTCGGCCAGATAGGCGGTCGCGGCCAATGTCAGCGGCGCAGGCTGACAGACGGCGATCACGTGGGTGTCGGGGCCGAGATGTTTCATGAAGTCGACGAGGTAGAGCGTGTAGTCCTCTCCGTCGAATTTCCCAGCAGAAACAGGGATGTCACGGGCGTTGTGCCAGTCGGTGCAGTAGACTTCGCAGTCGGGCAGCAGGCTGACAACGGTCGAACGCAGCAGGGTGGCGTAGTGGCCCGACATGGGGGCAACCAGCAGCACTTTGCGCGGCTTCTCGGGACGTCCGAGAACGTGGAAATGGATCAGGTCGCCAAAGGGCTTCTCGACCACGGTGTCTACGGTGACAATGTGGTCACGGCCATCTTCGCAGGTATACGAGTGGATACCCCAGTCGGGCTTGGCAACCATACGCGCAAAGCTGCGCTCGGTCACTTCGCCCCATGCTCCCATCCACTGGAAGACGGGGTTCGGAAACGCCGCGATTGCCGGATATCCTGCGATCGCTTTGGCAGTGGCGCCAAGCCATTGGTTCGTGTTTCGAACCGTCTCCATCAGATCATAGGTCGCCATATAGCGCATGTACTTCTCCTTCGGTTGCCGGTCGGCCCGGTTCAAATCGTCACTTTGCCCCCTCCGGCCTGCAACGCTATGGTGCAAGTAGAGTAGGGGGGAATCGCAGGCATGACAACGCACGACGGCGATACTGGAACTGAGCTAGTCCGTTTGAATGAGAACATTTCGAAAATCGAAGAACTTTCCAAGCGTCTTGTTACAGCACTTTCGCATCATAAGGCCATAAACCCGGCCCTTCAGGGTCCAGGACAAGATCTTTATATGAAGGCCGCAGTGGGATACTGGGCCGAATGGGTACAGAACCCCGCCAAAATACTGGAACATCAGGTCGCCTACTGGGGCAAATCGCTGCAGCACTACATCGACGCGCAGCAGGCGCTGGCGCAGGGCATGACCGGCGAAGGGTCGCAGGAGGAGCGCCCCAAGGACAAACGCTTTGCCAACCCGCTGTGGCACAGCCATCCGTATTTCAACTACGTCAAGCAGCAGTACCTTCTCAACTCCGAGGCGATTTCCAAAGCCGTGGATGAAGTGGTCGACCTGGACGACGTGGACCGCAAACGCCTGCGGTATTTCTCGCAGCAAATCGTGGATCTGATGGCGCCGACCAACTTCCTTGCCACCAACCCCGATGCGCTGGAACGCGCGGTCGAGACCGAAGGCCAGAGCCTCGTGGACGGTCTGGAAAATCTGGTTCGTGATCTCGAGGCCAATGACGGGCGCCTTCTGGTGACCTTGGCCGACGAAAAAGCATTCAAGGTGGGCGGCAATATTGCAACGTCCGAAGGCAAGGTCGTCTTCCGCAACCACATGTTCGAGCTGATCCAATACAGCCCGACCACGGAAACGGTGCACGAGATTCCGCTGCTGATCTTCCCGCCGTGGATCAACCGGTTCTACATCCTCGATCTGAAGGACAAGAACTCCATGATCAAATGGGCGGTCGATCAGGGCTACACGGTCTTTGTGGTCAGCTGGATCAACCCCGACCCGTCCTATCGCAACGTGAAGCTGGATGACTACATCACCGACGGCTACCTGACCGCGATCAACGAAGTGCGCGACATCTGCGGGGTCAAGCAGGTGAACGCGGTGGGTTACTGCATCGCGGGGACGACCCTGTCGTTGACCATGGCGCTGCTGAAGAAAAGGGGCGAGACCCCGATCAAATCGGCGACCCTGTTTACCACGCTGACCGATTTCTCGGATCAGGGAGAGTTCACGGTTTTCCTTGGTGATGATTTCGTGGATGGCATCGAAGAAGAGGCGATGGCCGAGGGCTATCTGAACAGCTTCTTCATGTCGCGGACCTTCAGCTTCTTGCGGTCGAACGATCTGATCTATGGCCCCGCCATCAATCGCTACATGAAGGGCGAAGCCCCGCCTGCCTTTGACCTGCTGTTCTGGAACGGGGACAGTACCAACCTGCCGGGCGCGATGGCGATCCAGTATCTGCGTGACCTGTGTCAGAAGAACAAATTCGCTGACGGCGGTATCGAGATTTGCGGTGAAACCCTGCACCTGAAGGACGTGAATGTCCCGATCTGCGCCATCGCCTGCGAGACCGACCATATCGCTGCGTGGAAGGCCAGCTTTAACGGGGTGCGTCAGATGGGCAGCCGGTCCAAGACCTTTATCCTGTCCCAGTCGGGCCATATCGCCGGCATCGTGAACCCGCCGTCGAAAGGCAAATACGGCCACTACACCCATCCCAAAATGACCATGACACCGGACGAGTGGCGCGACGCCGCAGAGTTCACTCCGGGGTCGTGGTGGCCGCGCTGGGACGAGTGGCTTTCGAACCGCTCGGGCAAGCAGATTCCCGCTAGAGAAGAGGGTGATTCTGCCCATCCGGTACTGGCAGATGCCCCCGGTACCTATGTGGTGATGCAGTCAACTGGTTGAACCTGAAAACCTTTTCCCTTTATTGCTGCGCCGCAGAAAAAAAGCTTGATTTGCTGCGGTGCAGCATCCATATTGTTCTTAGCTGATCAACGGGGTGGGCCCGAACACAGCATGATTAAGGGATTTGGAACTATGACTGCTAAGACACCTGACTTCACCGCAATGATCAAAGACATGATGGGCGCATTCCCCATGGATATGTCGGCGATGGAAGGCTCGTTCAAATCGCAGGCCGCTCTGTCGGAAAAGCTGTCGGCTGTCGCGCTGGACGCTGCTGAAAAGTCGACCGAGATTTCGACCAAGTGGACCAAAGACGCTCTGACCAAGATGAGCGATCTGACCAAAGCGAAGTCGGAGCCTGCTGACTACGCCAAAGCGATGACCGATTTCGCAAGCGCGTCGGCTGAAATGGCTGCAGAAAACATGGCTGCTTTCGCCGAAGTCGCGAAAAAAGTTCAGACCGAAACCGTAGAGCTGCTGATGGCTGCCGGTAAGGACATGAGCGAAGAAATGACCGCTGCCGCGAAAAAAGCGACCACCGAAATGACCGCAACTGCGAAAAAAGCGACCGCAGCAGCGAAGTAACGAAGGCCCGGATAGAGGGTGCCCTCCCGCCCACAGTCCGGTAAGTTAAGGGCAGGCGAAAGCCTGCCCTTTCTTTTTTTATTTTTACGTCCTAGGCTTTTTGCAGCGATGCAGCATGGGAGGGGAGTCCTTGTCGGATAACGAAAAACCGCTTTTGATCAAGCGTTACGCAAGTCGCCGTTTGTACAACACGGAAACCAGCGATTACGTTACGCTGGAAGACATTGCAGGGTTCATTCGCGGCGGCCGCGAGGTAAAGATTGTTGATCTGAAGTCGGGTGACGACCTGACCCGTCAGTACCTGCTCCAGATTATTGCCGAACACGAAAGCAAGGGCGAAAGCGTCCTGCCGCTGGCGGTTCTGAACGATCTGGTCCGCAGCTACACGACTCAGGCCACAAGCGTTGTGCCGCAGTTCCTGGCGATGTCGTTCGAAATGCTACAGGACGGTCAGTCCAAGATGGTCGAGAACATGTCGGCCATGAACCCGATGGCCAAGATGCCCGGTTTCGAGGCAATGCAGGCGCAGCAACAAGCCTTTCTCAAGGCGATGACTGGCGGCCTTGCAGGAAACTGGGGCAGCAGCTCTCCGGCACGCGAAGACGGCGGCGAAGAGGGGCTGGACGACATCAAGAAGCAACTCGCCGAACTTCAGGCCAAGCTGTCGAAGATGAGCAAGTAAGCAATGGTCGATTCCCCGGGAAGGATCACCCTCTGGGGGATCGAGGTCTTCGTGGCCACGGCCGAAGAGGGCGCGATTTCTGCCGCCGCACGCCGGTTGGCCACCAGCCCCTCTACCGTTTCCCAACAATTGACCAGCCTAGAGACCGCCTTGGGCACCACTCTGGTGGTGCGCAACGCGCGGCCCATGTCACTGACACCCGCCGGCGAGGTCTTTCGCCGTCGCGCCAGCGCCATCCTGAACGAGGCTGCTCTGGCCCGCGCGGAACTGGCGATGGCGGACCTGTCGTCACTGACCCGCCTGCGCCTCGGGATGATCGAGGATCTGGAAGCCGACGTGACGCCCGCGCTGCTGACACGCCTTGCCAGTGACCTCTCGGGCAGCCAGTTCCTCTTGGAAACCGGCCCGTCCCACGCGCTCTATGGTCAGCTCGAGGACAGGGCCCTCGACATGGTTGTTGCCGCCGAAATGGGGGCAGAGGCCGACTGGATGGAGGTCCATCCGCTCCTGACCGAACCCTTCGTCCTCGCCGTCCCGAAGGGGCGCGTGGACCCGAATGCCGACCTGTTGGCGCAGTTGCGTGACCTGCCACTGATCCAGTATTCCGCCCGTCTGGCGATGGGCCGGATGATTGCAGCCCACCTTGTGCGCCAGAATCTAAAGCTCTCTCACCGGTTCGAGATAGACAGCTACCATTCGGTGCTGGCCTTGGTCGCGGGGCAGGTGGGGTGGTCGATCCTGACGCCTCTGGCGCTCATGCGGGCCCGCCGCTGGCTGGACCGTGTGGATGTCTTTCCGCTGCCGTTCGAGCCCCTGTCGCGGAACATTTCCCTGACGGCCCGTCAGGATCTGCTCGGCGACTTGCCCGCACAAATCGCGGTGCACCTCAAAGACCTCCTGACACAGCACGTGGTTTCACCCGCCCTGACAGATTTCCCTTGGCTTCAGGGTTCCCTGACCCTGCGCTAACGAAAAAAGGAGAGCACGCGCCCTCCTTTCTGCTTTGCAAAAATACTCATATTCCGGCGGCAGCCAGAGGCGCGCCGCTCAGGTCCCGTAGGCCAGTGCCTGCTCTTTTGCGGCCTCTGCTGCGTCCACGAGCGTCTGCGCGATGTAGTCCAGCTCTGCCTGCTTCAACCGTGCAGGAAGCCGCACGTCACAGGCATTTTCAAGCATGGCGCGGGTGCGGGGCAGGTCGGGCATTTCCGGCATGAACTGCCAGTTCCAGTAGGCGCGGGCATTGTCTGTGGACTGGCCAAAGACCTGCACCGACACACCGTTCTCTTTGGCGTTCCGGGCAAAGACCTTTGCCTCTTCGCTGGACAGGCCGATCAGATTGAACTGGATCGAGTCCGGTGCACGCTCTTCGGGGGCCAGTTTTTCGGGGACTCCCAGCCAGCGCGAGGTATTCAGCTGCGCCGCCACATAGTCGTGGTTCGCGCGGCCATCACGCACGCGGCGGGCGACTTCGGGCAGCTGCGGGCGGATGATCACAGCCGACAGGTTCGACATGCGTAGGTTATATAGGGGCAGCTTGTTCTGGTGGCGGGCAAAGGCCTCTTGCAGGTCGGTGGTGTTGTCGCCTGCGCGGGTCTTGTGCTTTTTCCAGTTGTGCTCGTAGGCACCGGACATGATCACCGCGCGGGCCACCAGATCGGCGTCGTCGGTGATAAGGATGCCACCTTCGCCCGCGTTCACCAGCTTGTAGGACTGGAAACTGAAGCAGCCGATTTTGCCAATAGTCCCGATGTTCTGCCCGTGCCACGTGGTCCCGAGCGAGTGCGCCGCGTCCTCGATCACGGGGATGCCGCGTGCGTTGCACAGGGCCATGATCGCGTCCATGTCGCTGGTGTGGCCGCGCATGTGGCTGATGATGACCGCGCTGATGTTGTCGTCGAGGCGGGTTTCGAAATCCTTGATGTCGATGCGGTAATTCGCGCCGACTTCACACAGAACGGGGATGCAATCGGCGTGGATGACGGACGACGGCACCGCTGCAAAGGTGAAGCCCGGGATCAACACGCGGGCATCGCGGGGCAGGTTCAGCGCTTTGAGCGACAGGAACAGAGCCGCCGAACAAGACGACACGGCCAGTGCGTATTTCGACCCGAGCAGCTCTGCAAATTCGGCCTCGAGCAGCGCGACAGGGGCATTTTCGGGCGCGGTGTAACGGAACAGGTCACCTGTTTGCAGCAGGCGCTCGATCTCTTCGCGGGCTGCGGCAGGGATGGGTTCGGCGTCGTAAACGTTGGGCGCTTGTGTCATAATCCTGTAGCTTTTCTGAAAACTCTTTTCGGAATTGCTAAACGTATCTCGCCCGTTCACCAAGCCTTTTCTGCTCTGGACCAGCGGCGCCCCGACGTCAGATGCCGATCTTGTCTCGCATCGCGTACCAGCTCATCGCCATGACCAGCAGAGGCGTGCGGAACGCGCCGCCCCCCGGAAAACGCGGCGAGGGCAAGGCGTTAAGCACATCGAACCGGCCCATTTCGCCGCTGATCGCTTCGGCCAGAATGCGGCCAGAGAAGGTGGCGAGTGCGACACCGTGGCCCGAATACCCCGACGCGGCCCAGAGACCCTGCGCGGGCCTGTCAAACACCGGCAGACGCTGCGCGCTGATGCCGAGGGTGCCGCCCCACGCGTGGGTGATCTTGACGTCCTTGAGCTGGGGAAACACGGTTTCCAGCGGTTTGCGGACAGTGGCTTCGATGTCTGTGGGGAACTTGTAGCCGTAGGATTCGCCGCCCCCGAACAGAAGGCGCCCATCGGCGGACAGGCGGAAGTAGTTGATTACGAACTTGCTGTCGGCCACGGCGATATCGCGGGCCAGAACGCTGGCGGCGCGGTCGCCCAAGGGCTCTGTCGCGGCGATGAAGTTGTTGATCGGCATGACCCGCGCGGCCACCCCATTCACCAAGCGTCCCAGATAGCCGTTGCCCGCGAGGATCACGTGCTTGGCGCGGACAAAGCCTTTGTCACAGCGGACCACAGGGGCCGTACCGGGTTCGACGCGGTGGACCAGCGTGTTCTCGTGGATGGTCGCGCCCGCTGCCTCGGCCTTGCGGGCTAAGGCCAGCGCCAAGGCTAGCGGGTTCACGTGGCCCGCGCCCCAATCGACGCTGCCGCCTTGGTAGCAAGGGCTGCCGATCAACGCCTGCATGGCGTCGCGATCCAGTTTTTCGATCGCGGTATAGCCGTAGTGCTGCGCCAGATAGTCCGCTTCGGCCTGAGTGTGCGGCACATCGCGGGTCTGCCATTCGGCGTGGGCAACACCGGGGCGATAGGCGATGGCTGGGTCTTCGTCGGCCAACTCGCGGACCAGGGTTTTGGCGTCCTGCGATAAGTCCCAGAGCAGGCGGGCGTTGTCCCGACCCATGCGGGTTTCCAGCCAGTCCTGACCTTTGTTGAACCCGCTGCCGACCTGACCGCCATTGCGGCCGGAGGCACCCCAACCGGCGCGGTGCGCCTCGACGACGATGACCTTCAGGCCACGTTCGGCCAGATGCCACGCGGCGGACAGGCCGGTATAGCCTGCGCCCACGATACAGACATCGGCGCTGGCCTCGCCGCGCAAGGGGGCGCGGGCGTCGGGCAGGTCCAGAACATCGGCATACCAGCTTGGCGGGTAGTGCCCCTGACGGTCGTTGGCAAACAGCAGGTTCATACGTTGGTCAACAAATGCTCGCGTTCCCAAGGGCTGATGACCTGCAGGAACTCTTCGTATTCTGCGCGTTTGACGATCGAGTAGACCCGCGCAAATTCCTTGCCCAAGACGTCGTGCAGTTTCGGGCAGGCGTCGAATTCTTCGAGCGCTTGGCCGAGGGTCTGCGCAAAGTCACCGTCGCCTTCGTAGGCGTCGCCCTTGAACTGTTTCGACGGGCGCACGCCTTCCATCATGCCCAGATACCCAGCGGCCAAGGACACAGCAAAGGCAAGATAGGGGTTGCAATCCATGCCCGCCAAGCGGTTCTCGACCCGGCGTGACTGCGCGTCAGAGATCGGAATGCGGATGCCGGTGGTGCGGTTGTCCCGCGCCCATTCGAGGTTAATCGGGGCGGCGTGGTCCTTCACGTAGCGGCGGTAGCTGTTCACGTAGGGTGCCTGAACGGCGATCCCTGCGGGCATGTATTTCTGCAGACCACCGATGAAGTGGTAGAAGGCATCGGTTTCGCCCCCTTGGGGACCAGAAAAGATGTTCTCGCCGGTTTCGATGTCGATCACCGAGTGGTGGATGTGCATGGCGCTGCCCGGTTCGTGGGCGATGGGTTTGGCCATGAACGTGGCATAGCAGTTGTGGCGCAGTGCGGCCTCGCGGATCAGGCGTTTGAAGTAGAATACCTCGTCCGCCAGCTTCACGGGGCTGCCGTGGCGAAGGTTGATTTCCAACTGGCCCGCGCCGCCTTCTTGGGTGATGCCGTCGATCTCGAAGCCTTGGGCCTCGGCGAAGTCGTAGATGTCGTCGATCACAGGGCCGTATTCGTCCACTGCAGACATCGAATAGGCCTGACGGGCGGCGGCAGGGCGGCCAGAGCGGCCCATCATCGCCTCGATCGGTTTGGACGGGTTGGTGTTCGGCGCGACGAGGTAGAATTCCATCTCGGGGGCGACGATCGGTTTCCAGCCCTGAGCCTTGTACAGATCCACCACCCGTTTCAGGACGTTCCGCGGCGAGAAAGAGATCGGGTTGCCCGCACGGTCAAAGGCGTCGTGGATCACTTGCAGCGTCCAGTCCCCGGTCCAAGGCGCAGCGGTTGCCGTGCTCATGTCGGGCTTGAGGATCATGTCGCGTTCGATGAAACCTTCGTCCCCAGCGGCTTCGGCCCATTCACCGGTGATCGTCTGGTAGAAGATCGAATCGGGCAGGTAGAAATGGTTCTGACGCGCGAATTTGGAGGCAGGCACGGCCTTGCCGCGGGCGATGCCCGGCAGGTCCGAGATAATGCACTCTACCTCGTCCAGCCGGTTCTCACCGAGATAGTTGGAAACAGATGCGGGCAGATCGCTTAGCATCGAGCTCATGAAATTCCTTTTCCGTGCATCAGGCGCGTTACTGTTTCTGCGATATGCACATTGTCGTTCTGGTCGGGCAGGTGGGTTTCGGCCTCTTGTAGCAGACCTTCGGGGACCACCCCTTTGCCACGATAGTCTATCAGACCTTTGATGAAGTCCGATTGAAATTCCGGATGCGCCTGCGTGGTAAATACATGATCATCCCACGCCAGCGCCGCATACTGGCAGAACGGGCTAGAGGCCACCACACGCGCTTCTGGGGGCAGTTCGACCACCTGATCCTGATGCCAGGCGTTCAGGTCCAGCGTCTTGCCGCCAAAGTCATAGGTCTGCAGGCCGACCGACCAGCCGTCCTTGAATTTCTCGACCTTGCCACCCAGCGCCTGCGCGATGATCTGATGGCCAAAGCAGGCCCCAAAGAGCGGTTTCTTTGAAGCGTAAATCTCTCGGATCAGGTCTTCGAGCGGGGGAATCCACGGGTGATCTTCGTAGGCGCCGTGGCGCGAGCCGGTGATGATATAACCGTCGGCGGCGTCGACGCTGTCGGGGAAGTCGCCGTCCACCACATTCCACGTCTGGTAGTCAAAGTTGCTTTCGCCAAGCATCGCGCGGAAGAGCAGAGCGTAATCAGGGGCGATTCCAGCCATCTCGGTGGGGGTGTGGCCCGTTTGCAGGATAACGATTTTCATAGGGCACCAAATAGTTTGAGGGGTCGTGAGGGGACGTGGCCTAGGCGGCCACGTCAGACCGTATCGAGATAGATCTCAACCTGTTCGCGATCGTCCAATTCCGCCATGTAGAACATTTCCTGACGTTTGGTCGCGACATAATTGCGGATCAGCTCGGGGGTAAAGATGCGGGCGATGTGTTCGTCCTGTGCAAAGGCATCGATCGCGGTCGCCCATGTGTTGGGAACCTGTGGCAGCTTCTGGTTATAGGCGCTGCCCCTGATCGGCTCGCAGGGTTCGGCGTGGTCGTCGATCCCGTTCATTGCCGCCCCGAGGATCCCCGCGATCAGCAGGTAGGGGTTCACGTCGCCGCCAGCCACACGGTGTTCGACACGGCGCGCGCGCGGGTCACCCGAAGGGATGCGAATCGCGGCTGTGCGGTTCTCGTAGCCCCAGCAGATGTTGGTGGGCGCGTGGTTGTCGGGGACCAGACGGTCGTAGCTGTTGGCATGGGGCGCAAAGAGCAGAGTGCTGCCCTGCATCGCGTCCATACATCCTGCCACCGCGTGACGCAGATAGGCGCTGCCTTGGGGGGTGCCGTCGTCAAAGATGTTCTGGCCGTTCTTGTCGATGACCGAGAAATGGGTGTGCATCCCGCTGCCTGAATAATCGACATAGGGCTTGGCCATGAAGCTGGCGGCAAAGCCGTAGCGGCGGGCCAGACCCTTGACCAGCATCTTGAACAGCCAAGCATCATCGGCGGCACGCAGGGCGTCGTCGCTGTGCATCAGGTTGATCTCGAACTGCCCCAGACCGGATTCGGAAATCGCGGTGTCGGCGGGGATGTCCATCTCTTCGCAGGCGTCGTAGAGATCCGAGAAGAACTTGTCGAACATGTCCAGCGCACGGATCGACATGATCTCGGCGGCCTTGCGGCGCTTGCCCGAGCGGGGGCTTGCGGGGACCTGGAACGATTTGCCCGAGTCGTCGATGAGGTAGAATTCCAGCTCGACCGCGACGACAGGTTTCAGGCCCTTTTCGTCATAGCGTTCCAGCACGCGGCGCAGCGCGTGGCGCGGGTCGCCTTCGAAGGGGCGGCCGTCTTCGTGGAACATCCACAGCGGGAGGAGGGCGGTCGGCCCTTCGAGCCACGGCATGGGGACAAAGCCACGTTCGGTCGGTTTCAGAACACCATCACGGTCGCCTGTTTCGAACACAAGGGGGCTGTCGTCGATGTCTTCGCCCCAGATGTCGAGGTTCATTACAGACATGGGAAAGCGTGTACCGCCTTCGACCACTTTGTCTGCAAATCGGGTTGGCACCCGTTTACCGCGGGGCTGACCGTTTAAATCTGCCGCGGCCACACGGATGGTGCGCACCATGGGGTGCTTGCGTAGCCAGTTTCTCATGAATCACCTGCGTCGCCCGTTCGTCGGGCTAATTTGATCAAATTCACTGTCTCTAAGAGACGCGACGAAATCAAGGGGGATTCTTAACGGATCAAGCGGGGGCGCAATTTGATCTTCTGGCGCTGGTTCTGGGGCAGGTGACGGTTCAAGCGTTTGTTAATAATGCCGAAAATGCCGATGACGATGAGCGTCAGGATGATGAAATACATCGCAAGGATCGGGTAGGGCACAAACGGGTTGAACGTCTTGTCCGCGAAATAACTGGCGTAATATAGGGCATCGCCCATCTGTTTGAACGCCGGAAAGCCGCTGAAATAGACCAGCGCGGTCGCGTGGAACAGAAAGATCGCCTCGTTCGTGTAGGCGGGCCATGCCAGACGCAGCATTGTCGGCCAGACGACGCGTTTGAAGCGCGGCCAACCAGTCAGGCCATAGGCATCGGCGGCTTCGAGATCGCCTTTGGGAATGGACTGGAGTGCACCATAGAAAATCTCGCCCGAATAGGAGGCGGTGTTCAACAGCAGTACAACCAGCGCCCCGAGCCAAGCAGACGTCAGCGGATCAAAGAAGCTGCTGACCCCCTTGAGGCTGAGGAACAGGAAGTAGGCAAAGAAGAACTGGATGAAGAGCGGCGAGCCGCGGAAGATAAAGATCGTCCACTCTGCCGGTTTCCGGAACAGGGGGTTCGCGCTGTTCTTGCCCACGGCCAGCAGGACCGCCAGCACGAAGCCGGTGATCAGGGCCAGTGTGCCAAAGTAGATGTTCTGCAGCATCCCCGAGCCGATCAGGGTGAACTGCTGGCAGAGGGTAAAGTCAGAGCGCGGCAAGAGCCGTTCGCCAAGGCCGATAGAGCGCAGGCCGTAATCCGCGATGGTTTGTAGACAGCTCATGCGGCGGCCTCCTTGCGCTGAGCTTCGCCGCCTGCGGTTGCCTGGCCGTGGGTCAGTTTACGCGTGATGCGGTCAAGGACGATTTCGGAGACCTTGGTAAAGCCGAGATAGAACAGCAGAAGCACGAGGAAGTACCACAGGCGCCAGTCGGGATGCGGATAGTCGGTAAAGCGGGCAGTCTTGGCGCCGCCAAGCTCGCGGGCCCAGTAGACGATATCCTCGACCCCCAAGAGGAAGAGCAGGGGGGTGGATTTGATCAGGATCATCCACAGATTGCCGAGGCCGGGCAGGGCATAGAGCCACATCTGGGGTACCAGTACGCGCCAAAAGGTCTGGCGGGGCGTCATCCCGTAGGCTTCGGCGGTTTCGAGCTGCGCACGGGGCACGGCGCCCATGGCGCCGAGCAGCACATTGGCGGCAAAGGCCCCGAAAACAATGGCAAAGGTGATGATGGCGAGGGTGAAGCCGTAAACCTCGTGGATCCATTGGGCGGCATTGCCGAGGGGCATTTTGGCGGCGGCGCAGACGACGAAGTCATTGCCCTGGCGGATCGGTTCTTGCCAGTCGGGGCACTTCGCCTGATGGCGCAGCCACTCGATCCCCTGGTCCAGAGCGATCACAAAGAACATGAAGAACGCGATGTCCGGAACCCCGCGGACAATGGCGATGTAGATTTTCCCCAACCAGCTGACCGGCGTAAACGACGAGCGCGCTGCCGATGCACCGGTAAAGCCGAGCAACAACGCAGCAGGCGCCGTGATTGCCAGCAGCAAAAGCACGGTTCCAAAGGAATAGTAGAAGGCCATGTGCTTGCCGGTCGTGAGGTAACAGGCGAGCCACTGGATTTGGCCAAGTGTGTCGGGTTCGGTGCAGAAGCTGAAAATGGCGGGCCTCTTGGCGAGGTCTGGATGTGAGTATTTCTGGCAAAAAGAAGGGAGGGGCGTGCCCTCCCTCCGGAGCGATTAGAAGGTGGCCGAGTCGGGCAGCCACTTGGTGATCAGTTCGTTCAGGCTGCCGTCGGCCTTCATCGACTGGATCGCTGCGGTGAACTTGTCACGCAGTTCGCTGTCGGATTTGCGGATACCAAGGCCGATGCCGCCACCGATCAGGACGTCTTCGCCGGTCAGCTCGAGGTCTGCGTTTTCTTCGGCGATGGGCGCGAGGTAGGCTTTGTCGGCCAGAACCGCGTCAGCTTCGCCGTTGCGGACGGCTGCGACGGTTTCGTCAGGCGATGCGAATTCAAGAAGGGTCGCGCCCGAGTCGGTCACGTGGCTGGCCTGAATGGTGCTGGCCTGCGCTGCGATCACGCCACCGGTGAAGTCCACTTCGGCGCCGGCCATCGCCATGTAGGCCGAGGGATCGGGCTGGGTGTAGTTCTCGGTGAAGTCGATTTTCTCTTTGCGTTCGTCGGTGATCGACATGCCCGCGATGATGGCGTCGTAGTTGCCCGAAACGAGGTTGGGGATGATCGAATCCCAGTCGTTGGTGACCCATTCACAGGTCAGCTCGGCGCGCTTGCAAAGCTCGTCACCCAGTTCGCGCTCGAAGCCATCCACTTCGCCCGAATCGTTGATGAAGTTGTACGGAGGGTAGGCGCCCTCGGTGCCCAGACGGACGACGTCGGCGGCCAGCAGGCTGGTGGCCGAAAGAGCGAGTGCGGCACTGGTGATCAGTAGTTTTTTCATTGATTTTAACTCCCCTTGGGTGTGGTTCAGGCGGCTGTCGTATGACTTAGGAACTGCTGCAGCCGCTCTGATTTGGGTGCCCCGAATAGGGTTGCGGGATCGCCCTGTTCTTCGATCAGGCCTTGGTGCAAGAACACGACATGATCGGAAACATCGTGGGCCATTTTCATGTCATGGGTGACAATGATCATGGTCCGGCCCTCTTCGGCGAGGGCCTTGATGACGCGCACCACTTCCTGTTCCAGCTCGGGGTCGAGCGCAGAGGTGGGTTCGTCAAAGAGAAGAGCCTTGGGTTCCATGCACAGGGCACGGGCAATGGCGGCACGCTGTTGCTGACCGCCGGACAGTTGCGCAGGCCACGCGTCGCATTTGTCGCCGATGCCGACCTTCTCAAGATACATGCGGGCCTTTTCCTCGACCTCGGCCTTGTCGCGGCCCAGAACGGTCACCGGGCATTCCATGACGTTTTCGAGGATGGTCATGTGGGACCACAGGTTGAACTGCTGGAACACCATCGACAGGTTGGTCCGGATCCGCATGATCTGCTTGGCGTCGGCGGGGCGGCGGGCCAGAGCTTGGCCTTTCCATTTCACCGGCTCGCCCTCGAACAGGATATCGCCCTTCTGGCTGTCCTCGAGAAGGTTCGCGCAGCGCAGCAGCGTGGATTTGCCGGACCCCGAAGATCCGATCAGCGAAATGACGTGACCGCGGGGGGCGGTGATGTCGACACCCTTGAGAACCTCTAGTTCGCCGTAACGTTTGTGGAGGTTCCGGATTTCGATAACTGGTTGATTGTTGACCACAAGAACCCTGATGGTTGCATTTGGAATTTGCGCTAGTAACGCTCATTCGGTCCAGAAATGCAACGCTTGGTCAAAGTTGACCCTAAGTAAGTTCCAGATTTAGCACGGGGTGGGTTGAAAGTTCAGCGTGGGGCGCATCCGACGGCTGATCACTGGCCCTGAACACGCTGCCGCGCGAGGGCGCTGTCCATATCCGAGACCCCCAGAAAGCGTGCGACGGTCCGCAAAAGGGCGTCTTCGGCCTCGTCGCGTTTGCCATCGGCCAGAACCACCTGCCAAAGGGATTCGATCACGCCGAGGCGGTGTTCATAGGGAACGCCCTGTTTGATCGCCGTGGTGAATTTGACGGTGTCGGGGGCTTCGGCCTCGAGCTGCTCTGCCTCGCGGCGCAGATCGGCCGCCTGCGCGGGCCCAAGGCCGTAACGGGCGGCGGTGATTGAGTCGATCAGGTCGATCTCCGATTTCGCATAATCCTCGTCCGAGCGGGCGATCCGCACCAGTAGCGCGGTCAGGGCGAGACGCGAATCCCCTTCGGTCAGGGGATCAACGGCAGGTTCGGTGAGGCGGCGTAGGAAATCAGCAAACATGGCAGTGATATAGTGGCGGCAGGTCGCGCCGCCAAGCCGCGATTACATCGAAGCCAGAGCGTGTTCGCGGGCGATCTGCGAGTCGGCGCGGGGGATGCCCAAGCCGCGGCGTGTTTCGGTCAGCAGGTCATCAAGGCTGCGGGCGCGGGATTCGCTGGCCAATGCGACCTCCCACAGACCGCTTAGAACGCCGAACCGCTCTTCGGGCTCGAAGGCATCGCGGATCGCGGTGATCATGGATTGCGGGTCCGTCCGGGCTCGTTCCAGCCGCTCACCCGCGGCTCGCAGTTTCATCGCTTCGATCACATTCAGGCCGAAGTGACGGGCAAGGCTGCGGTCGATGGTCCGGATGTCGTCGTAATTGTAAGTGCCTTCGCTCTTTGCGGCGCGAACCAACAGAGCGGCAACCGCAGTCCGGCTGTCACAGACTGGAGTGTCGTTGGCGGGGGCGGCGAAGAGTGCTTTGAGGCTGGCAAACATTGGGAACGCTCCGATTTCAGAACCTTGTGTCTTGGATGTGTAACGTTCGGTTTGCGAAAAAGTTTCGGGGCCGCCCACACAAAGTGAGCGGCCCCGTTAAATCTGGCTTGCAAGTTAGGTGGATCAGACCAAACGCGAGCTTTCCTTTGCGGCGCGCACAAAGTCACGGAACAAGGGGTGCGGCTCGAACGGTTTGGACTTCAGTTCGGGGTGGAACTGGACACCGATGAACCAAGGGTGGTCTTTCCATTCGACGATCTCGGGCAGGCGGCCATCGGGCGACATACCAGAGAAGCTGAGGCCGCACGCCTCGAGCTGGTCACGGTATTTGGTGTCGACTTCGTAGCGGTGACGGTGACGCTCTTCGATTTGGGTCGCGCCGTAGATTTCGGCCACTTTCGAGCCTTCGGCGAGGGTCGCGTTGTAGGCGCCAAGGCGCATGGTGCCGCCCTTGTCGTCTTTGACCGAACGCTCGACCTTGTGGTTGCCCTGCACCCATTCTTTCAGGTGGTAAACAACGGGGGTAAAGCGTTTCTGACCGGCTTCGTGGTCGAACTCTTCCGAACCTGCGTCGTCGACTTTGGCCACGTTACGGGCGGCTTCGATCACTGCCAGCTGCATACCAAGGCAGATGCCGAGGTAGGGGATTTTGTGTTCGCGGGCGAATTGCGCCGCTTTGATTTTGCCTTCGGTGCCACGCTCACCAAAGCCGCCGGGCACGAGGATCGCGTCATAGCCTTCGAGGTGGGGCGCGGGATCTTCGCGGTCAAAGATTTCCGAGTTCACCCACTCGACCTTGACCTTCACACGGTTGGCCATGCCGCCGTGGGTCAGCGCTTCGGCGATCGATTTGTAGGCGTCCTCGAGCTGCACGTACTTGCCCACGATCGCGATTTTGACTTCGCCCTCGGGGTTGTAGATGCGGTCGGCCACGTCGTTCCAGCGGGCCAGATCGGGCTTGGGCGCGGGGCTGATCTGGAAGGCATCCAGAACGGCTTGATCCAGACCTTCGCGGTGATAGGCCAGCGGCGCCTCGTAGATCGATTTCAGATCCTGCGCGGCGATCACGGCGTCGGGGCGCACGTTACAGAACAGAGCCAACTTCTCGCGCTCTTTGGCGGGAATCGGGCCTTCGGAACGGCAGACCAGAATGTCGGGGGCCAGACCGATGGAACGCAGCTCTTTGACGCTGTGCTGGGTCGGTTTGGTTTTCAGCTCGCCCGAGGCCTTGATGTAGGGCAGCAGGGTCAGGTGCATGAACAGGCACTGACCACGGGGCTTTTCGTTGGCGAACTGGCGGATCGCTTCGAAGAAGGGCAGGCCTTCGATGTCGCCGACGGTGCCACCGATTTCACACAGCATGAAATCGACTTCGTCTTCACCGATCGAAATGAAATCCTTGATCTCGTTCGTGACGTGGGGAATCACCTGAATGGTTTTGCCCAGATAGTCGCCACGGCGTTCTTTCTCGAGAACGTTCGAATAGATGCGGCCCGACGAAACCGAGTCGGTCTTGCGTGCAGCCACACCGGTAAAGCGTTCGTAGTGCCCCAGATCGAGGTCGGTCTCGGCCCCGTCGTCGGTCACGAACACTTCGCCGTGTTCGAAGGGCGACATCGTGCCCGGGTCCACGTTCAGATAGGGGTCGAGCTTGCGCAAACGAACCGAGTAACCGCGCGCTTGAAGCAAAGAGCCAAGCGCCGCAGAGGCAAGACCTTTGCCCAACGAACTCACAACGCCACCAGTGATGAATATGAACCGCGCCATTCGGTCTGCGCTCCCGTGATGTTCCGCCAAAAAGCAATGCCCGTGCGATCCCGAAGAATCGCAGCATCACGGGGTTTGAGCCTTAGCGGATTCGCAAAGTTTTAGCAACCGGACCGCAAGATGCTGTTGGGTCCGGTTCGCTATGTTCTAATGGTTGTAGCTTAGTTGGCCGAGGGCACCAAAGGTGCGTCCGAAGCGCTCGGAGGCAGCAGGTCAGAGCCTGCGGGTGCGTCGGTTTGCTCTTGGGTCGCGGCGGGGGCAGAGCCACCCAGACGGTCCAGAACAGAGCTGTCTGCCGAGTCGCTGGCCGCGATCACGGTCAGGGCAATCGAGGTGCAGATGAACGCAGCGGCCAGACCCCATGTGATCTTGCCCAGTGCGGTTGCAGCCGCGCGGCCGGACATGACGCCGCCGACGCCACCACCGCCACTGCCCATGCCAAGGCCGCCGCCTTCGGACCGCTGCATCAGAACGATACCGATCAGAGACAGTGCCAGAATGAGGTGGATAATCAGAACGACGTTTTCCATGACGGACCTGCAGCAACTCTTTTGTTGACCGCCCATGTAGGGAAAATCGGCGCGGGGGGCAAGCCGTGTGGCCCAGACTTTCTCTAAAACCGCTGAAAACAGGTATAAGGATAGCGTGATCGGCGGGATTAACCCTGATTATATGGTGCTGCGGCCTTTGGATGCGGGTCCCTAGCGCAAATAGAGGTTTCACCTGCCCAAGCACATCGCTATAGGAGGCACGGTTTGAAGATCTGACAATAGGGGATCCCTTATGGCCAACGTTGTGGTTGTCGGCGCTCAGTGGGGCGATGAAGGCAAAGGCAAGATCGTGGACTGGCTGTCCGAACGCGCTGACGTGATCGCGCGCTTTCAGGGCGGTCACAACGCCGGCCATACGCTGGTGATCGACAGCAAGGTATATAAACTGCACGCGC
>CAXQKF010000482.1:0-2774 GCA_964224285.1 Donghicola sp.
TAGTCGTCGATATAGGCGTCGGACAGTACCCGCATGGTCAGCCGCGCCTCGCCTATGAAGCGCCAGATCGGCCGGGCCTCGTGAAAGATCACGGCGGCGGAATAGAGGCGATGCGTCTGACCCGACAGACGGCGCAGCTGATCGCCGGCCTCTTCGATGCTGGCGGCTTTGGACAGAAGCGCGCGGTCCAGCTCCAGCACCTGGTCGCAGCCCAGCACGAAATCCTCGGGGTTTTTCACGGCAATCCGCTGCGCCTTGGCCTCGGCCAGGGCGTCAGAGATATCGCGCGGGCGGGTCTCTTCGGCCAGAAGCGAGGCCTTGATCATCTCTTCATCAACGGGCGCAGTTTGAACCCGGAAGGGCACCTGCGCGCGGGTCAGAAGCTCGGCCCGAATGGAGGAACCAGAAGCAAGGATGAGCTGGGACATGTGGATAAGATCCGGGAAAACGTTAGGGATTTGTTAAGGGTGGTTTCTGAAGAATTAACACCCCGGAGGCAAGACGTGGGAAACCATCCCCGTTCTCCCATCCGATGCACCCATCTGTCCCTGTGTTGGCAAGGGTAACTTGAACCCCGTGGATGGATCGCTTGGCCCAAGTTTTGCCCCAAAGTTGATCCCAGTTTTCCCAAAAGCGCCGTAAAGTCGCAAGCAATTGTGAAATATGGGAAAATCGATATCATCGCACGGGCAAGGGGATTTCGTGCACACAGTTTCCCACAGGATGTGGCGAAATGTGGGCAGCTTTGTGGCAAGTCAGTAATCCACAGAAAGTCGTGCCCCTACTAATATCATCAATCTTTTTCTTTTATATTTTTAAGAATAAGGAAGACGGATGACCGACCTTCTCGCGACCCTCTATCCGTGGACCCTGTCCCTGCACATCATGTCCGTGATTGCCTGGATGGCGGGTATCTTCTATCTGCCCAGGCTCTTCGTGCATCACGTGGAACAGGCGGACAACGCGCAGACCGATGAATTGTTCCAGATGATGGAGCGAAAGCTTCTGAAGCTGATCATGAACCCCGCCAGCATCGCCACCTGGATCTTTGGCCTGATGCTGGTCTTTACGCCGGGGATCGTCGACTGGGGCATGGTCTGGCCCTGGACCAAGGCGGCGGGCGTGATCACCATGACGTGGTTCCATCATTGGCTTGGGAAACGGCGCAAGGACCTTGCCGCCGGGACCAATACGGTGACCGGACGCCAGTACCGGATGATGAACGAATTGCCGACGCTTCTGATGATCCTCATCGTGCTCTCGGTGGTGGTGAAGTTCTGACAGATTGACTTGGGGCCCTGTGGCCCTTAAATCGCTGTCCAAGCCGCCCGTCCGGGCGGAGCGATTCCCCATTCTGAAGGTCCAGCGCGCTCCCCAAGGGGCCGGACGCCGGAGTTATTCCATGACCACGAACCGTTTGAACCTGTCCGACCTCAAGGCGAAGAGCCCCAAGGACCTGCTGTCCATGGCCGAAGAGCTTGAGATCGAGAACGCCTCGACCATGCGCAAGGGCGAGATGATGTTCCAGATCCTGCGGGAACGCGCGGATGAGGAATGGGAAATCGGCGGCGACGGCGTGCTGGAAGTGCTGCAGGACGGCTTTGGCTTCCTCCGCTCTCCGGAAGCAAACTATCTGCCGGGCCCGGATGACATCTACGTCTCGCCCGACATGATCCGCCAGTATTCGCTGCGCACCGGTGACACGGTCGAAGGGCTGATGAAGGAACCCGACGAGAACGAGCGGTACTTCGCCCTGACCAGCGTCACGCAGATCAACTTTGAAGACCCGGAGAAGGCCAAGCACAAGGTGTCGTTCGACAACCTGACGCCGCTGTACCCGGATGAGCGTCTGAAGATGGAGATCGAGGATCCGACCATCAAGGATCGCTCGGCCCGGATCATCGACCTGGTGGCCCCGATCGGGAAAGGGCAGCGGTCGCTGATCACTGCGCCGCCGCGGACTGGTAAGACGGTTCTGCTGCAGAACATCGCCAAGTCGATCGAAACGAACCATCCTGAATGCTACCTGATCGTCCTGCTGATCGACGAACGTCCCGAAGAGGTGACGGACATGCAGCGGACCGTGAAGGGCGAGGTCATCTCCTCGACCTTCGACGAACCGGCGACGCGCCACGTTGCGGTTTCGGAAATGGTGATCGAAAAGGCCAAGCGCCTGGTCGAGCATAAACGAGATGTTGTGATCCTACTTGACTCGATCACAAGACTTGGTCGTGCCTTCAACACTGTGGTGCCGTCTTCGGGTAAGGTCCTTACCGGTGGTGTGGACGCCAATGCTCTGCAACGTCCCAAGCGGTTCTTTGGTGCGGCGCGGAACATCGAAGAGGGCGGTTCGCTGACAATCATCGCGACTGCGCTGATCGACACCGGCAGCCGGATGGACGAAGTTATCTTCGAAGAATTCAAGGGCACCGGTAACTCGGAAATCGTGCTGGATCGCAAGGTCGCAGACAAGCGCGTCTATCCGGCGATGGAGATCCTGAAGTCCGGCACCCGGAAAGAAGACCTTCTGACCGACAAGATCGATTTGCAGAAGACCTTTGTCCTGCGTCGCATCCTGAACCCCATGGGCACCACGGACGCGATCGAATTCCTGATTTCGAAGCTGAAGCAGACCAAGACGAACAGTGAATTCTTCGATTCGATGAACGGCTGATCCCGCGCCCTTGGGAGGGGCGATTATGGATACGATCTTTGCCCTGGCTACGGCGCCCGGAAAAGCGGGCGTCGCTATCGTGCGTTTGTCGGGGCCATCG
>CAXQKF010000483.1:0-5258 GCA_964224285.1 Donghicola sp.
ACGCGCCAGTCACCATGTTGCGGGTGTACTGCTCGTGACCGGGGGTGTCGGCGACGATGAACTTGCGCTTTTCGGTCGCAAAGAAGCGGTAGGCCACGTCGATGGTGATGCCTTGCTCGCGCTCGGCGGCCAGACCGTCAACCAGCAGAGCGAAGTCGATGTTGCCGCCCTGTGTACCAACGCGCTTGGAGTCAGCCTCCAGAGTGGCGAGCTGGTCTTCGAAGATCATCTTGCTATCGTACAGCAGACGGCCGATCAGGGTCGATTTTCCGTCATCCACCGAACCACAGGTGATGAAACGCAGCATGGTCTTGTGCTGGTGGGCCTCCAGATACGCGTCGATGTCCTCGGCGATCAGGGCGTCTGTTTTGTAAATAGGATCAGTCATTTATAAATTCCGTACTGGCGTGAAGGGACCGAAGAAGCGGGGCTTAGAAGTAGCCTTCCTGCTTCTTCTTCTCCATCGAGGCGGCCTGATCGTGGTCGATCGCACGACCCTGACGTTCCGAGGTGGTGGTCAGGAGCATTTCCTGGATCACTTCGGGCAGGGTGGTTGCTTCGCTTTCGACGGCGCCGGTCAGCGGGTAGCAGCCCAGCGTACGGAAACGGACCGAACGCATTTGCGGGGTTTCGCCATCCTTCAGCGGGAAGCGGTCGTCATCCACCATGATGATCAGGCCGTCACGCTCGACAGTCGGGCGGGGCGCAGAGAAGTACAGCGGAACGATTTCAATGCCCTCGAGGTGGATGTATTGCCAGATGTCCAGCTCGGTCCAATTCGAGATCGGGAAGACGCGGACGCTTTCGCCTTTGGCTTTGCGCGCGTTGTACAGGTGCCAGAGTTCGGGACGCTGGTTCTTGGGGTCCCAGCGGTGGTTGGCCGAGCGGAACGAGAACACGCGCTCTTTGGCACGGGATTTCTCTTCGTCGCGGCGGGCACCACCGAAGGCAACGTCGAAACCGTATTTGTCCAGCGCCTGCTTCAGACCCTCGGTCTTCCACATATCGGTGTGCAGAGCACCGTGGTCGAACGGGTTGATGCCACGCTCGGCGGCTTCGGGGTTGCGATAAACGAGCAGTTCCATGCCCGCATCCTTGGCCGCCTTGTCGCGCAGCTTGTACATCTCCTGGAACTTCCAAGTCGTGTCCACGTGCAGCAGGGGGAAGGGCGGGGGCGCAGGGTAGAACGCCTTCTTGGCGAGGTGCAGCATCACGGCGCTGTCCTTACCAACCGAATAGAGCATTACGGGGTTCTCGGCTTCGGCGACAACCTCGCGCAGAATGTGGATGCTTTCTGCTTCGAGGCGCTGAAGGTGCGTCAGGGTTTTCTGTGTCATACTCGAATCATCTCTTTAATCGCTGTCTTCTACTTAGCTTTGCGAATTTTCTGGCGAACCCCCCAAATGGGGGGTACTCTGCTGCAATGCAGTATATCGACGATCAAACATCTTTGATTCAAAGCCTTTTTTCCGCGAGCACGTCAGGCACGTGGCAGGAATTCCTGACCCCTCTGCGCGATTTGACCCAAGCGGACGGGGTGATGCTGCTGTTCCAGCCTGCGCGCGGTACGGCGCGGATATGGGCAAACGGGGCAGGCTGCGAGGCCCTGCAACCGCTGCTTCCCTCGCTGCGCTTCGATCGTGTCTACGGGCAAGAGGACCTAACAGGTGCGCAACCCTTTGACGGTTTCTTCCGGCTGGCCAAAGTACGGGCAGGAACCAATGACACCGCAACGCTGTGCATCGGGCGCGAACCGCACCGACGGGACTTCCGCAGTCCCGACCGGCAGTTTCTGACCACCGTGATCCCATTTCTTGGCCAGAGCCTGACCACGTGGTCCCAGCTGAACAAGCAACGCACAGAGGCCGCGCAATCGGACAGCATGATCGCACATCTGGGGGCCGCCTGGATCAGAACCGATTTTTCAGGAAACATCCTGTCGATGTCTCCGAATGCGCCGGACCTGCGCATCTTTACCAACATGCGGCTTGCTGACCGGTTGCGGTTGGAGTTCGCAGACCCCGAAGTCGCCCTAAGGTTCAGAACCGCTTTCGCGGCCTGCGCGGGCCAAGGAACGCCCGCCGTGGTCTACAGCGCCGTGAGTGATACGGAACTGTCCCTCCAGCGCACCGAGGACAACGAAGTCCTGATCCAGATCCGCGAGGCACCGGAGCACGCCACTCTCCGGCCAGAGGGGTTTGCCGAACATTTCGGACTGAACCGCAACGAAGCCCGCTTGGCCGCACTGATCTGCGACGGGCACAGCCTAAAGGCTGCTGCGGCGGCTCTAGGGTGGACGAACGAAACCACACGCTCCTACTCGAAATCCATTTTCGCGCGGATGGGGGTGCAGGGGCAAACCAGCCTGCTTCGCCGCGTTCTCAGCAGCGGGGTGACCTTTGGTGACTAGCCCTCTGCCAAGGCCGCCACAGCCAGCTCTAGGATTTCCTCGGTAATGTCGTCCTGACGCAACTGCCTGGCTGTGCCAACCATCTGCGCCAACGTTTCTGCGGTGTTGTCTTGGGCGGCGATCATGGCCCGCATTCGGGCCTCGTTCTCTGCGGCAAAGGACAGCAGCGCAGCCTGCGCCAGTTGTGCAAAGACAAACTCCTGAACCAAGCCATCCAGCAATTGTTCAGGCGGCAAAGAGAGCATCACCTCTGCCCCGCGCTCATGGGGAAACCGTGCGAAATCAAAGGGGATCAACTGCTCCAGACGAATGTTTGTCTGCCCCGAGGCCGGCTCGCAATACAGCACCGACAGGTTCGAGAAAGCACCAGAGGCCACACCTTCGAAGGCCGTGTCGGTCAACCGTGTCGCGAGGCTCAGGGCTTGGTCGGGTTGGGCCACCATCGGCGCCGACCAAGTAACCGCAAGACCCCGCTCATCGGCTTCGGCCAAGCCGCGCTCCCCGACAACAAATAGCGAGGTATCCGGACCTATCTCATTCACCAGTCGATCAAAGACCCGATCCGAAAAGGCGCCCGCAAATCCCTGTTCAGCGGTGAATACAATCACCGCCCGCCCTTTACCGGATTGCCCCCCTTCCGAAGGCTGCACCCGCGCCAGCACCTGCGAAATTCCATTGCCGATTGTCTCTGCATAGGTGCGCACGTTTTGCAGGTGCTGACTGGCCTCCTGCACCCGAGAGGCCGCAATCCCGCGCATGGCTTTGATCACCGCCTCCAGCTTGTGCACGGTCTCGATCCGCGCGTTGATATCGGCGAGGCGTCCGCTCATTCCGGCGCACCCGCCTGTAATTCAGCGACAATCCCCTCGACGACCGCGATGATCGCCGCTTTGACCGCTGGCTCCAGTTTGCCTTCCTTGCCCGCCTCTGCGAGGTCCGCGCTGTCCAGACGTTCGGGCAGGGCATCGCGGAGCTTGGGGATCAGCGTCGCGTCGATCTGATCCAGAACCCCCTCTGCCAGAGCAGCCAGCAAAGCGATCTGATCTACCTGCCGCAGCACCGCAAACCGCGGCTGAACCAGCAGCGCACGAATGCGCTCTCCGCGCCGGATCTGCGCCTTGACCCGATCATTCGAAATGCCACCAAAGCGGGTGAACATTTCCAGTTCCTGAAACTGCGCATAATCCAGTCGGACCCGACCAGCCACGGACCGGAGAGCCTTGTTCTGGGCCTTGCCGCCCACGCGGCTGACAGACAGACCGACGTCAACGGCAGGCCGCTGGTTGGCCGTGAACAGGTGGCTGTTCAGCACAATCTGACCGTCAGTGATCGAGATCAAGTTGGTCGGGATATAGGCCGACAGGTTCCCCGCCTCGGTCTGCGCAATAGGCAGCGCGGTCAGAGATCCGCCCCCCAACTCCGCCGAGAGTTTGGCCGCCCGTTCCAGCAAGCGGGCGTGCAGGTAAAACACATCGCCCGGATAGGCCTCACGGCCCGGCGGCTCTCGGGTCAATAGGGCAAGTTCGCGGTGCGTTGCCGCATGGCGGGTCAGATCATCGATGACGATCAGCGCATTCTGCCCTTGATCACGGAAATACTCTGCCATGGTCATCCCCGCAAAAGGGGCGATCCACTGCAGCCCCGGCGGAGCGCCAGCCCCACCGACCACAAAGATGCAGCGCGACGGATCGCCATGGGTACGCACCGCGTCGATCACGCGCTCGACCGCAGAGGCCCTTTGGCCAACCGCAACGTAGACGCAGATCACATCCGAATGCTTCTGGTTGATGATCGCATCCACCGCGAGCGCGGTCTTGCCCGTGGCATGGTCCCCAACGATCAATTCCCGCTGACCGCGCCCGAGGGCAAACAGACTGTCCATAACCAGAACGCCAGTCTCCAGAGGCTCTGACACCAGATCGCGTTCAATGATCGAGGGGGCAGGGCGCTCTACCGGCCAATGGTCGATGGCCTCGATCTCTGGGCCGCCATCCAGCGGACGCCCCAGCGGATCAACCACCCGCCCCAACAGCGCCTTTCCGACGGGCACGCGCAGCACATCCCCCGTGTCGTTGACCCGCGTGCCGACGGTGACATTGGTGCCTTCGTCCAAAAACACCGCGTTGATCGCGTCTCGGTCCAGACTGTGGGCAAAGGCATATGCGCCAGTGTCGCATTGAAGCAGCGCCCCGAGCGCGGCGTCAGGCAACCCGTCAATCTGCGCGATCCCGTCGGCAAACCGCTTGACCCGACCCACTGGCGCCGCGTCGGGTCCGATTTGCGCCTGATCGACCGCCACCGCCGCCGCGTCGAGCCAACCTTTTGGGAGCATTCGGTCAGACATGGGCCAGTAGCTCCTCTGTGATCCGGTCCAGATCAGCGCCAAGGTGATTGCGGACCGTTGCGGTGTCGGCGTCCAGTTCCAGCCCCGCGACCAGCGCCGGAACAATCGTGACGTCGATCGTCACGGCCCGCCCCAAGGCTTCAGAGACCTGCCCCTCGATCGCATTGGTTTCCTCTGGGGTCAGGGCACGCGGCGCTTTGATGCGGGCGACGCCATCTGCCGCGATACGATCCCGCGTGGCGGTCGGCAATGCGGCCAGAGACTCGCATAATCCGGTCACGAATGCGGTGACCTGCACCTCTTGGGGCAGGCGCGTGACCAGCTTGCGGGCGATCTGTAACGCCAACCTAGAGGCATCTTCGCCCACCTCCTGACGGGCATGTTCGCGCATCCGCTCCAGACCGGCAGAGGTTTCGTCTTTCACCCGCGCTGCATCCTGCGCAGCCTGGTCCATGAGCAGCGCCTTGTGCGCCTCGGCCTCGGCGCGTGCAGCATCAATCAATG
>CAXQKF010000484.1:0-2574 GCA_964224285.1 Donghicola sp.
CCCGGCCGGGGTAACCCGAGGGAAAGCGCCACAGAAAACAGACCGCCCCGTTTTTCGGGGTAAGGGTGAAACGGCGGTGTAAGAGACCACCGGGGGAATGGTAACAGGCCCCGCTTGGCAAGCCCCACCTGGAGCAATGCCGAATAGGAACCTCGCGCGGCATGTCCGCAGGGTCGTCTTGGCCCGGAGGTTCGGGTTGGCAGCTAGAGGTACGCAGGCAACTGCGCGCCAAGATGAATGGTCATCCAGAGCGTTTACGCTTGGACAGAATCCGGCTTATAGGCCCTCCGCGCAAATATCCCTCTTTTTCTTCGCGTATGGTGTTGACTCTTTCTTCGCCAACCGTAAAAGGCGGGGTTCAAGAGATTACACGCGGGTGGCCGCAAACACCGCCCGACCTAGCGAAAGACGAGAGTACTATGGCGAAGCCTACCACTATCAAAATCCGTCTGAACTCGACCGCTGGCACGGGCCACTTCTACGTGACCAAGAAGAACGCACGCACTATGACCGAGAAGATGGTCGTACGTAAGTACGATCCGGTGGTGCGCAAGCATGTCGAGTACAAAGAAGGCAAAATCAAGTAAGCCTTCTGGACACCAGACAAAAGAGCCGCACCAGCAAACACTGGCGCGGCTCTTTTCTTTTTCAAAGCATGGTCGCGCCGGAATTCCCCCAAAGGATTTTCAACCGGCAATTCGGAGAGAGACCATGCCACCCTTGCCCTTAATCTATAGTATAAGACCTGCCACGATCCACGATGCGGACCGTGTGACTGCGCTGTTGCAGCTGGCCTATCCGGTGCTGCTGGAGCGCGATTACCCCTCTGAACTGCTGCGCCGCGCCTTGCCGCGGATCAGCGTGGCCCGCCCCGAATTGCTGCGGGCAGGGACGTACTACGTCGCAGAGACCCCTCAGGGCCAACTGGTCGCCGCTGGCGGCTGGAGCTGGTCGAGCCCCATCAGCGCCTCTACACCCGCTGGCATGGCCCATGTGCGTCATGTGGTGACCTCGCCCGACTATACCCGCCGCGGGGTCGCAAAGGCCATCATGGAGCGCGCCATGGACCACGCCGCGGAAGAGGGCGTCAGACGGCTGGAATGCCTGAGTACGCGGACCGCTGTGCCGTTCTACGAAGCACTTGGACTGACCGCCCTGGCCGAGATCGAACTCTCGCTGGGACTTGATGTCCGTTTCCCCGCCATCCAGATGACAACAACGCTATGACCCGAACCCGACGCACGAAAAAAGGGCCGGTCGTCATGACCGGCCCTTATTATTTCTAGTTGTTGCCTGCGCTTATTCGCGGTTGCCCATGAACTGCAGCAGGAACATGAACAGGTTCACAAAGTCGAGGTAGAGCTGCAGAGCGCCCATGATCGCCGACTTGCCCAACCACTCCTGATCGCCCGAGTGAGCCATCTGCAGGTAGGTGTTCTTGATGTTTTGGGTGTCATATGCGGTCAGACCGGCAAAGATCAGAACACCGATCACCGAGATAGCGAACTGCAGCGCGCTCGATGCGATGAAGATGTTGACGATCGACGCAACGACCAGACCGATCACACCCATCATGAGGAAGGTGCCGAAGCCCGACAGGTCTTTCTTGGTGGTGTAGCCGTAGAGCGACAGACCCGCGAAGGAGATCGCCGTCACGAGGAAGGTCTGGATGATCGACACGCCGGTAAAGACCATGAAGATCCAGCTCAGGGACAGGCCCATCGCAGCAGCGTAAACGTAGAAGAACAGCTGCGCAGCGGCGGCCGACATGCGGTTCAGGGCCGCGCTGAACGCGAAAACCATCACCAGCGGCAGGAACATGATGACCCACTTCAGCGGCGAGGCATAGAGCGCCTGACCAAGACCAGTCAGAACGGTGTTGCCAGTAGCCGGATCAACGGTGGTCGCAAGGCCCGAGATCGCCCACGAAGCAGCGGCGGTAATCAGCATACCGACGGACATCGTGCCGTAGACCTTGTTCATGTGGGCGCGCAGGTCCTCGTCGATACGAACCGCACTGGCGCTAGTGCCAGCGTGCGTCGTGCGGAATTCAGCCATTTCGATCCTCCAAAAATCCGAAAGTCAGGGCGCAAAACGAAAAACGCGCACCCTTTGCACATGAATATCGGCAAGGGTACGCGTAATTTCAAGACGATGCGATCGGGTTTTTGGACGATCTTCTGTCAATTAGAGGCGCCAGTGCGCGGGAACGTCCCAGGGGGCGCGATCAGCTTCGGATTTTGCTTCGGTCTGGGTCAGGCCGATATCCTGAAGAAGATGGTCATCCAGTTGGGACAGCGCGTGGCGCTGACGGGCGATCGCTGCATAATTTGCAACTGCGCCAAAGAAAGAAGAGAACCAGGACGGTCTGCTTGCGATTGCAAGCCTGCTGAGTTGAGTAGCCATTTCATTCACCATAATTTGATTGATTGCGCGAGTCACATCAACGCGCTTGATGTATGTGGCATTTTCTGGTTCATTTGGGAAATGAATGAATGTGACCTAATCCATCAGAGGTTTTGATATGGCGAGAAATCTGGATCTGACTGCGCTTCGGTCTTTTGTGGCGGTGGC
>CAXQKF010000485.1:0-9132 GCA_964224285.1 Donghicola sp.
GATTTTTATGTCGCAGCGTCACGAGGGGCCGTTTCAGCGGGTTGACTTGCCGCACGCGCAAAGGCTTAGTTCCGCTATGACGGATAATTCCTCCACCCCCGAAACCGAAGTCCTGTCCCTGCTGCCCACCCGCCTGCGCGCCGCGCGTCGGGACAGGGGGCTATCGCTGGACGCTGTGGCGAAACTGTCGGGCGTGTCCCGCAGCATGGTCAGCCAGATCGAGCGTGGGGAATCTAGCCCCACCATCGCAACCCTGTGGAACCTGACCCGCGCCTTGCAGGTGGATTTCGCGGGGCTCTTGGAGGGCGTGGATGAACCCGCAGGGATTGAGGTTCTGCGCAACGCCCATGTGCCGCTGATCGCAAACGCGGGTCAGGGGTGTTCGATCCGCATCCTGTCCCCGCCAGAGGAAGTCGGCCGGCACGAGGTCTATGACATCCGGTTCAAGGAAAACGGCATTCTGGACAGCGCCCCCCACAAACGCGGCGCCCGCGAACATCTGACGGTGATCACAGGCAACGTGCGGGTCAAAGCGGGCGACAAGGTCGAACTGCTCGGGCCCGGTGACACGGCGCGTTATCCGGTGGACCAGCATCACACCATCAGCGCCGAGGCTGGCCCCGCGCAAGTTTTCCTTGTCGTGCAGGACGCCTGATCGACCTACAGACATGAAATTCCGAAATCACGGAAATTTTCCCTGAAACTGGAAATCCGGTATTTTGGAATTTTATCCGCCATGATACCCTCTCCGAAATTCATTCGGAGGCGAGTCATGTCCACGGCATTCCTGAACCAGATCAAACAGACCCTGCACGAGATCGAAGCAGAGGGCCTGATGAAGCGCGAACGCCTGATCACCTCGCCCCAAGCGGGCCGCGTAACGGTGGGCGGGCGTCAGGTACTGAACCTGTGCGCGAACAACTATCTGGGGCTGGCCGATCACCCCGACCTGATCGCCGCCGCCAAGGGCGCGATGGACGACCACGGGTACGGCATGGCCTCGGTCCGGTTCATTTGCGGCACGCAGGATTTGCACCGAGAGCTGGAGCAGCGGCTGTCCGAGTTCCTTGGCAAGGACGATGCGATCCTGTTTGCCGCATGTTTCGACGCAAATGGCGCGCTGTTTGAACCCCTGCTGGGGCCCGAGGACGCGATCATCTCGGACGCGCTGAACCATGCCTCGATCATTGACGGCATCCGCCTGTGCAAAGCCCGGCGCTACCGCTACGCCAATTCCGACATGGCGGATCTGGAGGCCAAGCTGATCGAAGCCCGCGAGGCTGGCGCACGCCACATCATGATCGCCACGGACGGCGTGTTCAGCATGGACGGCTATCTGGCGAACCTGCCGCAGATCAACCACTTGGCCGCGCAATACGGCGCGATCACCATGGTGGATGACTGCCACTCTACGGGTTTCATGGGTCCCAAGGGCGCAGGCACCGCTGCGCATCAGGGCGTAGATGTGGACATCCTGACCGGCACCTTGGGCAAGGCCTTGGGCGGCGCTTTGGGTGGCTATATCGCTGGCCCCCAACCGGTGATCGACCTTCTGCGCCAACGCGCGCGACCCTACCTGTTCTCGAACGCATTGCCGCCGTCGGTCGTGGCTGCGGGGATCAAGGCGCTGGACCTTGTTGAACAAGGCGATGACCTACGTGCGCAACTGTTCGAGAATGCGAAATACTGGCGGGCGGGTCTGACCGCTCTTGGCTTTGACCTGCTGCCCGGCGAGCACCCGATCATCCCCGTCATGCTTGGCGAGGCGCAAAAGGCACAGGATATGGCCAACGCCCTGTTCGAAGAGGGCGTCTACGTGTCCGGCTTCTTCTTCCCCGTGGTGCCCAAGGGCCAAGCCCGCATTCGCACCCAGATGAACGCCGCCCTGACCCGCGAGGATCTGGATTTCGGCCTGAACGCATTCGCCAACGCTGGCCGCAAGATCGGAGTGATCGCATGAGCCGCCCCAACACCATGAGCGCGCTGGTCAAGGCGCAGCCTGCTGTCGGCCTTTGGCAGGAACAGCGCCCTGTGCCCGAGATCGGCCCCGATGACGTGCTGATCCGCATCAAGAAAACCGGCATTTGCGGGACCGACATTCACATCTGGAACTGGGATGAGTGGGCGCAAAATACTATTCCCGTCCCGCTGGTCACCGGCCACGAATTCGCCGGTGAAATCGTCGATATGGGCTGCAACGTCGAAGGCCTTTCCATCGGCCAGCGGTGCAGCGGCGAGGGCCACCTGATCGGCAAAACCAGCCGCCAGAGCCGCGCGGGCCGGTTCCATCTGGACCCCGAAACGCGGGGGATCGGGGTGAATGAACAAGGGGCCTTTGCCGAATACCTGCGCCTGCCTGCGTTCAACGTGGTGCCCCTGCCCGACGAGATCAGCGATGACATTGGCGCGATCCTCGACCCGCTGGGGAATGCGGTGCACACGGCGCTCAGCTTTGACCTGCTAGGAGAGGACGTGCTGATCACCGGCGCTGGTCCCATCGGGATCATGGCTGCGGCTGTTGCTCGCCATGCCGGTGCGCGCCATGTGGTAATCACGGATGTGAACACGGATCGTCTAGCTTTGGCCGGTCAGGTCGCGGACGTGACCCCAGTGAACGTCGCCGAGGAAGATCTGAAAGACGTGATCGCCCGCCTGAAGATGAAACAGGGGTTCGACGTGGGGCTAGAGATGTCCGGCAACCAGCAGGCGCTGGACCAGATGGTCGAGGCGCTGGTGATGGGCGGACGGATCGCTCTGCTGGGGATCCCGCCGGGCAAAAGCCCCGTGGACTGGTCGCGCATCGTCTTCAAGGCCATCACCATCAAAGGCGTCTACGGCCGAGAGATTTTCGAGACGTGGTACAAGATGATCGCCATGCTGCAAAACGGCCTCGATGTGAGCCGCGTGATCACCCACCGCTTTGCCAAGGACGACTATGCCGAAGCGTTCGAGATCATGCGCTCGGGCAAGTCCGGCAAGATCGTGCTGGATTGGACTTAAGGCGGCCACACTCTCCGCACAAAACCGTGCTTTCGCGTGGAACCTTTTGCCTGCGCTGACGTTACCCCCGCAGAGATCAGATTCAGAGAGCTCTGCCGTCAGCATCTTCCGCCAGATTACGGCATGATGGCAATTCCTGCGCTTGCAGGCCGCATCGCCCCAACGGTGCTTTGAAGTCGAAATCCATTGTTACCCAAAAGGGGGAGCGTCGCAAAACGTCTCCCCCTCTCTTATTCGACAGTCTCGTGCGGGCGGACCGGAACGCGCCCCTCTTCGGTCAGCTCCCAAATCTCCCGGCCCTCGACGACGACCACAGAAATGGGCCCGCCATAGGCTGCGCCCGTGTCGATATCCACGCGGTTCCCGAAATGGGTGATCCGGTCCAGATGGGTGTGGCCGTGCAGAATCAAGGGGCCAAAGCTGTCGGTATGCTCGTGAAAAGGCCCCCGTATCCACACCAGATCGTCCTGAACCTGCTGATCCAGCGCGACTCCGGGCCGAACGCCCGCGTGGCAAAAGAAGACGTCATCCGTGGGGTAGTATTCCCGCAATCCGGCGATGAACTGCAAATGCTCGGTCGGGACTTTGGCGCGGCCCTCGGCATGGATCTCGGCCACCGGACGGTCATCGGACACATCCACACCATAGGACGCCAGCGTTTTGCGACCGCCGATGTTGATGTCCAGCATCAACCAGTGCAGATCAAAGCGAAGCGGATCGGGGCGCTCTTCCGGCTGTAGAAAGTGCCACATCATGCGGTCGTGGTTCCCCAGAAGGTTGATCCACGGCTTGCCTTCGGCTTCTCCGGCCATCAGGTAGTCCAGCACTCCGCGCACATTCGGGCCACGGTCTGCATAATCCCCCAAATGGATCACCGGAGCATCCGTATCGCCCGTCCGCGCGCGGTCCTGTTCGATCAAGCGGTGCACACCTTGCAGTTTGTCCAGATGACCGTGGATATCGCCAATCGCGTAGCAGCGCATGAAACCTCCGAAATGAAAAAAGCCTGCCGCATTTCTGCGACAGGCCGATCTCTAGCACACCTGAAAGGTGATTACTTGACGTCGAATTGAAGCGGCTTGACCTGCTTGAACTTGCCAGTCGCTTTCAGCGCGGCAACGACAGCACCGTCGATGGGCGCGTCTACGTAGAGCAGAGCGATCGCTTCGTCGCCCGATGCCTTACGGCCAAGGGTGAAGTTCGCGATGTTGACACCGTTGTCACCCAGTACGCCACCCAGAGTACCGATGATGCCCGGTACGTCGTCGTTGGTGGTGTAGAGCATGTGCTCACCGATCTCGGCGTCGATGTTGATGCCTTTGATCTGGATGAAGCGGGGCTTGCCATCGCTGAACACGGTGCCTGCGATCGAACGCTCACGCTTCTCGGTGACGACGGTCACTTTGATGTAGCCTTCGAATGCGCCCGACTTGTCCTGCGTGGTGGTCGAGATTTTCACGCCGCGCTCTTTGGCGATGACGGGTGCGGAAACCATGTTCACGTCGGGGTTGGTCGCCTGCATGATACCAGCCACAACAGCCGAGGTCAGTGCGTCGGTGTTCATGTCAGCCGACACACCGTCGTACAGAACGTTGATCGCGGTGATCGCTTCGTCGGTCATCTGGCCGATGAACGCACCTTCGTGCCCTGCCAGCTCGATCCAGGGGCCCATGACCTTGGCTTCTTCGGCAGTGATCGAGGGCATGTTCAGCGCGTTCTCAACAGCGCCGGTCAGCAGGTAGTTCGACATCTGTTCGGCGACCTGAAGGGCCACGTTTTCCTGTGCTTCGGTGGTCGATGCGCCCAGGTGAGGGGTGCAGACAACGTTGGGCAGGTTGAACAGAACGTTCTCTTTCGCGGGCTCTTCCGCGAACACGTCGAACGCTGCACCAGCCACGTGACCGGACTTCAGCAGTTCTGCCAGAGCCTCTTCGTCAACCAGACCGCCACGGGCACAGTTGATGATGCGAACGCCCTTCTTGGTCTTCGCGAGGTTCTCTTTGGACAGGATGTTGCGGGTGCCGTCGGTCAGCGGAACGTGCAGAGTGATGAAGTCCGCGCGCTTCAGCAGGTCTTCCAGCTCGACTTTCTCGACCTGCATCTTCTCGGCCTTCTCTTCCGACAGGAAGGGGTCGAACGCGATGACCTTCATTTTCAGGCCACGGGCACGGTCGCACACGATGCCACCGATGTTGCCTGCGCCGATCACGCCAAGGGTCTTGCCAGTCAGCTCGACGCCCATGAACTTGGACTTTTCCCATTTGCCCGCGTGGGTCGAGGCCGACGCTTCGGGGATCTGACGGGCAACGGCGAACATCATCGCGATGGCATGCTCGGCTGTGGTGATCATGTTGCCGAAGGGTGTGTTCATGACGATCACACCTTTTTTCGACGACGCTTCCTTATCGACGTTGTCGGTGCCGATGCCGGCGCGGCCAACCACTTTCAGGTTGGTGGCGTGCTCGAGCAGCGAAGGGGTGACTTTGGTCGCCGAGCGGATGGCCAGACCGTCATACTTGCCGATGACTTCGGCCAGCGCGTCTTTGTCTTTGCCCAGTTGGGGCATGAAGTCAACTTCGATACCGCGGTCACGGAAGATCTGAACGGCGGTTTCGGACAGGCTGTCGGATACGAGAACTTTGGGAGCCATTTTGATGGTCCTTTGATCTGAGAATTCTACGGGGATGTTCGGGGGCGGCACGGCGCCCCCAAGGGGATCAGCTTAGGCTTGCGCTTCGATTTCAGCTTCGAAGGCCCACTCGAGCCAAGGCATCAGAGCCTCGACATCGGCGGTTTCCACAGTCGCACCACACCAGATGCGCAGACCTGCGGGCGCGTCACGGTATGCACCGATGTCCAGCGCAACGCCTTCTTTTTCCAGACGCTTGGCAACTGCCTTGGCGAATGCCGCGCCGTCCTGAATACGGTCGTCGGTGAACTTCAGACAGACCGAGGTGTTCGAACGGTTTTCGTCGTTCACTGCCAGGTTCGCGATCCAGTCTTTCTGCTCGCAGAAGTCCCAGATAACTTTGGCGTTTGCATCTGCGCGCGCCATCAGAGCAGGCAGGCCGCCGATGTTGCGGGCCCATTCCAGAGCAACCAGATAGTCCTCAACAGCCAGCATTGAGGGGGTGTTGATGGTCTCGCCGCGGAAGATACCGTCGATCAGCTTGCCGCCTTTGGTCATGCGGAAGATCTTGGGCATCGGCCACGCGGGGGTGTAGCTTTCCAGACGCTCAACCGCGCGGGGGCTCAGGATCAGCATACCGTGAGCCGCTTCGCCGCCCATGACCTTCTGCCAGGAGAAGGTGGTTACATCCAGTTTTTCCCAGGGCAGGTCCTGCGCAAATGCGGCCGAGGTGGCGTCGCAGATGGTCAGACCTTCGCGGTCGGCGGGGATCGCATCGCCATTGGCAACGCGCACACCCGAGGTGGTGCCGTTCCAGGTGAAGACAACGTCGGTGGTGTAGTCGATGGACGCCAGATCAACGATCTCGCCGTAGCCGGCTTCTTTGACCTCTGCGTCGATCTTCAGCTGCTTGACCACGTCGCTGACCCAGCCAGAGCCAAAGCTTTCCCAAGCAACCATGGTTGCTTTACGGGCACCCAGCAGCGACCACATGGCCATTTCGACCGCACCGGTGTCGGATGCGGGAACGATGCCAATTTTGTAGTCTGCGGGGATCCCGAGAATGTCACGGGTTTCTTCGATGGCAGCCTTGAGCTTGTCCTTGCCCACAGCGGCGCGGTGCGAACGGCCCAAAGCAGCGTCCGACAGCAATTCCAGCTTGAATGTGGGGATTTTGGCGCAGGGGCCAGAAGAAAAACGCGGGTTTTCCGGCCGCGATGCCGGTTGTGCGATAGCCATTGCTGGTACCCTTCCAGATAATCGCCTCTCGTTGGGGAGAGGTGTCCCGTGGACGCAGATACGAGCGTTCGCGGGCTTTCACAATAGCCAATTTGTCGCTATAGCGCCGCTTGAGACCTTAAAAACGACTCTGTCTGTTCCCTATAGGAAACTTCCCCTCATGTATGTGGCAACGCTTCTGACCAATCCCGCGACTCCTGCGCTGGAAACCATGCTTGTTGATTCTCTGCGTAATGCGTGGGGCGGGGGCGATATCCAGTGGCTGTGCCCTGATGTGGCCGCCGAGTTTTCGCTCGATGTGATCCCCGACAACCGTTGGGACGTGTGGGAAGACCTCCAGAAGCAAGGCGTGGATCTGGTGATCCAGCCCGCAGAAGGTCGCAAAAAGAAAATGCTGCTGGCGGATATGGACAGCACCATGATCCAGCAGGAATGCATCGACGAACTGGCCGACGAGGCTGGTGTGGGTGAGCGCGTCAAAGACATCACTGCCCGCGCCATGAACGGCGAGTTGGACTTCGAAGGGGCCCTGACCGAGCGCGTGGGCCTGCTGAAGGGCCTGCCCGAGAGCGTGATCGACAAGGTTCTGGCCGAGCGCATCACCTTTATGCCCGGCGGGCGCGAACTGCTGGCCACCATGAAGGCGAACGGCGGTTACTGTGCGCTGGTGTCGGGCGGGTTCACTGCGTTCACCGCCAAAGTGGCGGCGGAACTGGGCTTTGACGAGAACCGCGCGAATACCCTGATCGCGGCAGATGGCGCGCTGACTGGTGACGTTGGTCGCCCCATTCTGGGCCGTGAAGCCAAGGTTCAGGCGCTGGAAGAGATCACCACGCGTCTGGGGATCACCGAGGCGGACGTGATTGCCGTGGGTGACGGCGCGAACGATCTGGGGATGCTGGGTCTGGCGGGGGCCGGTGTGGCACTGCACGCCAAGCCTTCGGTCGCGGCGAAATGCGATATCCGGATCAACAACGGGGACCTGAGCGCACTGCTGTACATTCAGGGCTACGCCAAGACCGAATTCGTCGGGTAAGGGGTGCGCGGCTGGCGCCGCGCTGCCTTCGGCGAGGGTATTTTTGCCAAGAAAGAGGGGCCGGTGTGGCCCCTTTTGTTTTGGCTCAGCGGAATGGGGTGCCGTGGCTCCAGATCGTGAGGCTTTGGCGAGTGCCGTCGGTGACGGGGCTGACGCGGTGCATCATGAAGCTGGGGAACAGGGTTGCTGTGCCGCGCGCCGTGTTTGCAGCAATGCAGTCGCGGCCGGTCATCAGTTCGAGCGCGCCGCCCTGATAGCCCACGGGTTCCGAGAGCTGGACAACCATGGTCAGTTTGCGGCGACTGGCGATCCGGCCCTCGCCCACGTCAGAGTGCCAATCAAAATGACCGCCCGCGCTGGAGTGGTAGGTGGCGACTTGGGCGCTTTCGGCGAATTCGGTGACATCGAAATCAAACACATCACGGTTGGCGACGCGCACCAGTTGCAGGATACGGTCCATCACCCATTCGGTGTCCGGCTGCTCATCCAGCCAAACCAGTTCGGCACGACGGTAATTGTGGTCGCGTTGATCGCGGACCAGCTTGGCGTCGCTGGGGACTGCTGCATTCGCGATTTCGACGATACGATCGCATTCGGCGGCGCTGAAGGCCTCCGGTACCTGATGCACAGTGATCATGGGGGTAGTCCGTAGAAATAGGAAAAGGAAACGTCCCGCTAGGACCGATCCGCGGGTGAGTCTGGTCTGTTTTCGACACCAGAGTACGTTTACGACATTAAAATCCGCAGAGACTGCGGTTGCTGTTTTGCCCCGCAAAAACGGGGCATTTTCGCATCACCTACCGGTGCGGAACCTGTTCACGATGGGGTAGCGGCGGTCCATCCAGAACGCCTTGTTCGTGAGGCGCGTGCCGGGGGCCGCCTGATAGCGTTTCCATTCGTTGATGTAGAGCAGATGCTCGATCCGCTTGCAGGTGTCGCGGTCGTAGCCGCGCGAGACCAGATCATCCACCGACTCTTCGTGATCGACCAAAGCCGTCAGGATCGCGTCCAGCACGTCATAGGGGGGCAGGCTGTCCTCGTCCTTTTGATCGGGACGGAGTTCGGCGCTGGGGGGTTTGGAGATAATACGGGGCGGGCAGACCTCGCCTTCGGGGCCCTTCATCCACGGGCGGTGGTGGGCGTTGCGCCAGCGGCAGATCGGAAGAGCACACGTCTGAACTCCAGTCACCAGTGAGCATCGCGTATGCCGTCTTCTGCTTGAAACGGG
>CAXQKF010000486.1:0-4025 GCA_964224285.1 Donghicola sp.
GCAGAAACTGAGAGTTCTTGATTTTATCTTTTATTTATTGGGTTTTGCAGCAATTCACGGAGTATCATCACAACGTGAACGTTTCCCGTTCAGCATGAATTTAGTTTTTTTGTGAAAAGTTTATACACAGGCGCTCAGGACCACTTTCGACCACATTCGTAAGTATGGACATTCAGGCATTATGACGGATATTCATCCGTTAAAGCGGCCAAACTTTCGCGATGCGCTCCGAATCACTTGCCGATTCAAACAGTTAATTCTCGAAAGTATGGGGTTTGGAAATGCAAGCCGCACCGCAGCACCGCAAACGCAGCAATCCCCGCGCAAGGGCGCGAGCCATCCTTGCAAAGTCTATAACTGGGATGTTCCGGGAAACCTGTGGTGCCTAAGGTGGGACTCGAACCCACACGATGTTGCCATCGGGGGATTTTGAATCCCCTGCGTCTACCATTCCGCCACTCAGGCAGGCACTGTGCTGGTGTGACTAGCTCAACCAAACGGCAGGGACAAGACCCAACCCGCATATCTGCTGCTGAAAAGCACCGGATATGTCAGCAATGTTGACCGCCGCTGCGCAGCATGGAATGTCTGACGGGATTTCAGCAGGAGTAAGACCTATTTTACGTCGACTTTATGATTGGACGATGGGGCTGTCCCAGCACCCCCGGGCCCTCTGGGCGCTGGCGGTGGTTTCTTTCGTCGAGAGTTCATTTTTCCCCATTCCCCCCGATGTGATCATGATCCCCATGATCCTCGCCCGTCCGAACCGCGCCTGGTTGATCGCCGGTGTCGCGCTTCTCAGCTCTGTTCTTGGCGGGCTGTTCGGCTATGCGATCGGCGCCTTCGCCTTTGAGACCGTTGGCCAGCCCATTCTGGCGGCCCTCGGCAAAGCCGACGCGATGGAGGCCTTTAATGTGCGCTTCAACGATATGGGCTTCTGGGCGGTGCTCGTCGCGGGCATGACCCCCTTCCCCTATAAGGTCATCACGATCATGTCCGGCTGGACCGGCATGCCTCTGGCGACCTTTATGGTCAGCTCGGTCGTGGCGCGTGGCATCCGGTTCTTTCTGGTGGCTGCGCTGCTGCGGAAATTCGGCGCACCAATCCGTGATTTCATCGAGAAGCGGCTCGGCATTATGTTCGCGCTGTTTCTTGCCGTGCTGATCGGCGGCTTCTACGTGGTAAAGTTCCTATGACTCAACGCTCTCTCATCGCACTGGCGGGCTTCGGCTCGCTGGCCATTCTGCTTGGCGCTTTTGCCTTCCAGTATATCGGAGGCTACCCGCCCTGCGCCATGTGCCTTTGGCAACGCTGGCCCCATGCGGCCGCAATCGCCCTCGGTGTGGTGGGAGTGCTGTGTCCCTCGTCCGTTCTCGCATGGCTCGGCGCTCTGGCCGCAGCCATCACCAGCGGCATCGGCGTTTACCACACAGGGGTCGAGCAGAAATGGTGGCAAGGCCCCACCAGCTGCACTGGATCGGGCGATGCGCTGTCTGGCCTGACGGGCAACGATTTGCTCAGCCTTGACGGACCCACCGGCGTCGTCATGTGCGACGAGATCGTCTGGGATCTGTTCGGCATTTCCATGGCCGGCTACAACGCCATCTTCTCGGCGCTGTTTGTCCTGATCTGGATCGCCGCGGCGCGCAGCAAAGCCTGACGCCCCCTAAAACAAGATCACAAAGGCGGCCCACCCGAGGCCGCCTTTGGCATGTTCAATGGATGCGAAATTCGCCCACGATCTGCTGCCAGTCCGTCGGACTCAGCAATTTGCGGTGGGCAAATCGGACCGTGTGCAACTGCCCCTCGATCTCGCGTTCCCAGAATTCGATGAACTCGAACATTTTGGGGTAGTCAGGGGCCAAGTCATAGTCCTGCCAGACAAAAGTGTTCAGCACGGACGTGTAATCGGGCATACGGTAAATCATCTCGGCGGTGGTCAGCCCGTAGCCCTTTAACAGCAGTTCAGTTTCAGTCTTTTCCATCTGCGGTACTCCTGTTCTTCCTGCCCTGATTCAAATTACAGGCCAACCTGAATTTTCTGGCAAGAAAAACAGTGTGTTAGCAGCCACCCCTTTGGGCTGCCAGCGCAGGTGTCCAGCGGCATTGCGCACCATATGCTGGCTCTGCTATAACCCTCCCAACAACATATAGAATTAATGGCTGGGACAGGCGACACAGTGACCGACACTCCGGAAACCCCTGAAAACGCAGAAGAAAATCCGAAGCCCCGCGCGATCCATCACGGACCCACGATTTCGATCGCGGACGAGATGAAGACATCCTATCTGGATTACGCGATGTCGGTGATCGTTAGCCGCACCATTCCCGATCTTCGCGACGGCTTAAAACCTGTGCACCGACGCATCCTCTATGCGATGCACGAGACCGGAAACTCGCACGACAAGCCCTATCGCAAGTCCGCGCGTCCCGTCGGTGACGTCATGGGTAAATACCACCCCCACGGCGACAGCGCGATCTACGACGCGCTGGTCCGGATGGCGCAGGACTTCTCGATGTCGCTGCCGCTGCTGGATGGTCAGGGCAACTTTGGCTCCATGGACGGCGATAACGCGGCGGCCATGCGCTATACCGAAGTCCGCATGGACAAGCCCGCCTCGGCGCTGCTGGCCGACATCGACAAAGAGACCGTCGATTTCCAGGACAACTATGATGGCAAGGACCGTGAGCCCACAGTTCTGCCCGCCCGCTTCCCCAACATGCTGGTTAACGGCGCTGGCGGTATTGCGGTCGGTATGGCCACAAACATCCCGCCCCACAACCTGGGCGAAGTGGTCGATGCGACCCTCGCGCTGATCGATGATCCGGACCTGACCAGCGAACAACTGATCCAGTATGTGCCCGGCCCCGACTTCCCGACGGGCGGTATTCTGCTGGGCCGTTCGGGTGCGCGCAAAGCCTATCTCGAAGGCCGCGGCAGCGTCATCATCCGCGCGAAAACCCACGTCGAAGAGATCCGCAAGGACCGCTACGCCATCGTCTGCACCGAGATCCCCTATCAGGTGAACAAAGCCTCGATGATCGAAAAGATCGCCGAAGCCGCCCGTGACAAGCGGATCGAAGGCATCGCCCACGTACAGGATGAATCGGACCGCAACGGCGTGCGCGTCGTGGTCGAGCTGAAGCGTGACGCGACCCCCGAGGTCGTGCTGAACCAGCTGTTCCGCTTTACCCCGATGCAGACCTCGTTCGGCTGTAACATGCTGGCCCTGAACGGCGGCCGCCCCGAGCAGCTGACCCTGCGCCGGTTCCTGACCTGCTTTATCGACTTCCGCGAAGATGTCGTGGTACGCCGCACCGCTTACCTGCTACGCAAGGCCCGCGACCGCGCCCATATCCTGTGTGGCTTGGCCGTGGCCGTCACCAACGTGGACGAAGTGGTTGCAACCATCCGCTCGTCCGCCGACGCAGCCGAAGCCCGCGAGAAGCTGATGACCCGCCGTTGGCCCGCACAGTCCATCGCCGAGTACATCAAGCTGGTGGACGACCCGACCCACACTATTAACGAAGACGGCTCCTATAACCTGTCCGAAGCGCAGGCCCGCGCCATCCTCGAACTGCGTCTGCAGCGCCTGACCCAACTGGGTGTTCAGGAAGTCACCGACGAACTGCAGGAACTGGCCAAAGCGATCCGCGAATATCTGGAAATCCTTGGTTCGCGCGAGCGCATCATGGGCATCATCGCCGATGAACTGCACGAAGTCCGCGAACAGTTCGCCGTTCCCCGCCGCACCGAGATCGTGGATTGGTCCGGCGACATGGAAGACGAAGACCTGATCGAGCGTGAGGACATGGTCGTGACCGTGACCCAGTCCGGCTACATCAAGCGCACCGCGCTGGCCGACTTCCGCGCGCAAAAACGTGGCGGCAAGGGCCTGTCGGGCATGGCGACCAAGGATGATGACGTTGTCACCACCCTTTTCGTGGCCAACACCCACACGCAGCTGCTGTTCTTCACCACGGACGGCATGGCCTACAAACTGAAGTGTTGGCGCCTGCCCCTT
>CAXQKF010000487.1:0-5721 GCA_964224285.1 Donghicola sp.
CCGAGTTCCACGAAGGCATCCTGCCTTGGGCGCTGCGCACCAACACCGCCATCGTCTTTGACGAATACGATGCGGGCCGTCCCGACGTGAGGTTCGTGATCCAGCGTGTTCTGGAGACCGACGGCAAGCTGACCCTTCTGGACCAGAACGAGATCATCAAGCCGCACCCCTATTTCCGCCTGTTCGCCACCGCGAATACCGTGGGCCTTGGCGATACCACCGGCCTGTATCACGGCACCCAGCAGATCAACCAAGCGCAGATGGACCGCTGGAGCCTCGTCGCGACCCTGAACTATCTGTCGATCGACGCGGAAACCAACATCGTTCTGTCCAAGAACCCCCACTACAACACCGAGAACGGCCGCAAGACCATCAAGCAGATGGTCACCGTCGCGGACCTGACCCGCAAGGCCTTCATGTCGGGCGATCTGTCCACCGTGATGAGCCCCCGTACCGTGATCGCTTGGGCCCAGAACGCAGAGATTTTCCGCAACGTAGGCTACGCGTTCCGCCTGACCTTCCTGAACAAGTGCGACGAGCTGGAGCGCCAGACCGTGGCCGAGTTCTACCAGCGTCTCTTCAACGAAGAGCTCCCCGAAAGCGCGGCAAGCGTCGCCTTGGGCTAAGCGCCGAACATACCGGATTGAGAGGGCCGTCCCATCAGGGGCGGCCCTTTTTCTTAGCCGCAGCGCAGCATAAGGGTCTGGAAAACCAGAACTTATCACCTTTTGGATAGGTGTTCAGCCGATTAGCTTATTTGACGGTTCATACAATCGTCATACGCTTGTTACATGAAACACAGAGCCCTATGCCGGACTGGTGCTGCGGCCTTCTTGTGTATTTTAGGGTCAGCACCCTCCGCCCTCCCCTTTTGGGCCCATCAACGGGTCCAGTTGTTCGCGACCTGCGCGGGTCGCTACGAAGCCATGTCTCTGGATCATCGCGAGATGGACCGGAGCAAACGCTCCCGAATGCGCAATCAGGTCGCGGGATTCCAATCCCTGGTCGATGCGCTGCTGCCGGACGCTCTGGCAGAAGAGATGCCAGAGAACATGCCCCGCAAATGGAAGGCCACCGGCTGGTCCGAGGTCGCCCATCTGTTGACCGAGGTGCAATACTCTGTCGATCCTGGCCGGGCACAGCGCGCGTCGGACATGCTCGGCAAGCGGATCGAGGAATGCGAAGGGCTGCTTTTGTCCTAAGGATTCAGGCGCGTGCTATGGTCAAGGCGCCTTTGTGGGTCTAGGTTGCGGGGGATGAACGACGTCCTCCGAAAGCTGGCACCATGAAGAAGTCCGACAACCCCGCCGATCCGTTCAAGAAAGCACTGGCCGAAGCCACGCGCGTTATGGCGGAAAACCCCGATCTGACCGTGAGTTATTCGGTCGATCCGGCAGGTATGTCCGGCGATACGATGCGCCTGCCGCAGGTGTCACGCCGGATGACCCGCGACGAGGTCATGATCGCCCGTGGGACTGCGGATGCCTTAGCCATGCGCAGCCGCTATCACGACGCCTCGGTCGGGGCCCGCTACACCCCGCAGGGCGAGTTGGCGCGCGGCATCTACGAGGCAATGGAAATCGCCCGATGCGAGGCGATGGGCGCACGGGACATGCCCGGCACCGCGGGCAACATCGACGCCAAGATCGGCCACGAGGCCAAGACCCGCGCCTACGAACAAGTCACCGAGGCCAAGGACATTCCGCTGTCTGTCGCCGCCGGATATCTGGTGCGCACGCTGGCCACGGGCCGCGATCTGCCCGCCGGTGCGGCCAATGCTCTGGACCTCTGGCGCGGGTTTCTCGAAGGTCAGGGCGCGGACACCCTGCCCGACCTGAACGATGTGCTCGCTGACCAGCAGGCCTTTGCCAAATTCGCCCGCCAGTTCATCACCGATCTGGGCTATGGCGACCAGTTGGGCGAGGACCCCGATCAGATGGACGACGAGTCCGAAGAGGATCAGGCGCAAGAAGAAGAGCAGGAAGAGGACGAAAACCCCGATTCCGACGGCAACGACGAGAGCGAAAGCGACGAAGGCGAAGCCGAACCCGAGCGGTCTCAGGACCAGCAGATGGATCAGGCGCAGGCCCAGGTCTCGATGGAGGAAGACTCCGAGCTGGAGCTAAACGAGGAAACCGAGCTGCCCGAGGGCGACGCGCCCATGGACCCGCCGCCCCCTGCCCCGCATTCCGAAGCCGACCCCGATTACAAAGTCTTCGAGACCAAATTCGACGAGGAAATCCGCGCCGAAGATCTGGCCGATCCCGCCGAACTGGAACGCCTGCGCGCCTATCTGGACCAACAGCTCGAGCCGCTGAAGGGCGCCGTGAGCCGTTTGGCGAACAAGCTGCAGCGCCGCCTTCAGGCCCAGCAGAACCGCAGCTGGCTGTTCGACATGGAAGAGGGTATTCTGGACGCTGGCCGTCTGGCCCGTGTGGTCGCGAACCCCACGACGCCCCTGTCCTTCAAGGTCGAGAAAGACACCGAATTCCGCGACACCGTGGTGACGCTGCTCTTGGACAACTCCGGCTCGATGCGGGGTCGCCCGATCAGCATCGCCGCGATCTGCGCCGATGTTCTGGCCCGCACGCTGGAACGCTGCAACGTAAAGGTCGAGATTCTGGGCTTTACCACCCGCGCGTGGAAAGGCGGCCAGAACCGTGAGATGTGGCTGCAGCAGGGACGCCCCCAGCAGCCCGGCCGTCTGAACGATCTGCGCCACATCATCTACAAACACGCCGACGCCCCGTGGCGCCGCGTGCGCCCGAACCTCGGGTTGATGATGAAAGAGGGTCTGCTCAAGGAAAACATCGACGGCGAGGCGCTCGAATGGGCACACCGCCGGATGTTGGCCCGCCCCGAGGCGCGCAAAATCCTGATGGTGATTTCCGATGGTGCGCCCGTGGACGACAGCACCCTGTCGGTGAACCCTGCGAACTTCCTCGAGAAACACCTGCGCGATGTGATCGCCATGGTCGAGAAGCGCAAACTGGTGGAATTGCTGGCGATCGGCATCGGCCACGACGTGACTCGCTATTACGAGCGCGCCGTCACGATCACCGATGTGGAACAATTGGCCGGTGCGATGACCGAACAACTGGCGAGCCTCTTTGACGCCGACCCCCGTGCGCGTGCCCGCGTGATGGGGATCAAGAACAGCACCCGGAGAGCTGGATGAGTTTTCAACATTTCGCGGTCACTGCGCGGCCCGAACAGGGTCCGCCGCGTCTGGCTGCTCTGCGTGAACAGATGGCTGCCGAAGGGCTGGCCGGATTTCTGGTGCCCCGCGCCGATGCCCATCAGGGCGAATACGTGGCCCCTTGTGACGACCGTCTGGCGTGGCTGACCGGCTTCACCGGCTCGGCGGGCTTTGCGCTGGTTCTGGCGGATCAGGCGGGCGTGTTCATCGACGGGCGCTACCGCGTGCAGGTCAAATCGCAGGTCGCTGACTGTTACACACCCGTGCCTTGGCCTGAGACCAAAGCTGGCGATTGGCTGGCCGAGCATCTGGACGGTGGCCTTGTCGGATATGACCCGTGGCTACACACCCCGCGCGAAATCGAAGCCATCGAGGCGGCGCTGAAGGGCAGCGACATTGGCCTGAAACCTGTGGGCAATCTGGTCGACTGCATTTGGGCGGATCGCCCTGCCCGCCCGACGGCGCCTGCCGAAGCCTTCCCTGTCGAAATCGCCGGTCTGACCTCTGGCGAGAAGCGCGAGATGGTGGCCGAGGCCTTGCGTCAGGCGGGCCACGCCGCGTGCGTCCTGACCCTGCCCGACAGTATCTGCTGGATGCTGAACATTCGCGGCGCAGACATCGCGCACAACCCCGTCGTTCAGTGCTTTGCCATCGTGTTCGACGATGCCCGCGTAGCACTGTTCGCGGACCCTGCGAAGTTCGAAGCCCTCGGTCCCGACCCCGCCATCAGCATCGCACCGCTTGAGGCATTCGAGGGTGCTCTGGGTCAGCTCAGCGGACCCGTGCGTCTGGACAAAACATCGGTGCCGATACTGGTGGAGCAAGTTCTGGACAGCTTCGAGATCGACATCGCATGGGGCGACGACCCCTGCGTCCTGCCCAAGGCCTGCAAGACTACGGCCGAAATCGCGGCCACCAAAGAGGCCCATCTGCGCGACGGTGCGGCGATGGCCGAGTTCCTGTGCTGGCTGGATCAGCAGCGGCCCGGTGCCTTTACCGAGATCGAGGTCGTCAAAGCACTGGAAGGGTTCCGCGCGGCAACGAACCAACTGCGCGAGATCAGCTTTGAAACGATCTCTGGCAGTGGGCCAAATGGCGCAATCGTGCACTACCGCGTCAGCGAAGAGACCGACCGCACCGTGCAGGATGGTGACTTACTGCTCGTCGATTCCGGTGCGCAGTACACCGACGGCACCACTGACATCACCCGCACCATGCCCATCGGCCAGCCCACCGCAGAGCACAAGGACCGCTTTACCCGCGTTCTCAAGGGCATGATCGCGATCAGCATGGCGCGCTTTCCCAAAGGGATCACGGGCCGTGATCTGGACGTTCTGGCCCGCAATGCCCTGTGGCAAGCCGGTCTGGACTATGACCACGGCACCGGCCACGGCGTCGGTGTTTTCCTCAGCGTGCACGAAGGGCCCCAGCGTATTTCGCGGGCTTCCATGCTGCCGCTCCAGCCTGGCATGATTCTGTCGAACGAGCCCGGCTACTACAAAGAAGGCGCCTACGGCATCCGGATCGAGAACCTGATCGTTGTGACCCCTGCAGAAACACCCGAGGGCGGCGATGCCCACCGGAGCATGTTTGCCTTCGAAACCCTCACTTGGACACCGATTGATCGCAGGCTGATAGAAACCTCTCTTCTGACCACCGAAGAACGGGCGTGGCTGGACGCGTACCATGCGACATGTTGGGAGAATCTCGCGTCAAGACTGTCGCCAGAAGCGAAAACGTGGTTAGAGAGCATGACTGCGCCGCTCTGACACGAGCGTGTCACCAAAGACTGGCACAGCGATAAAAAACACAGGGGGACTACGCATGACAGCGAACATCAAGATCCATGCAAATGCAGGGACTTATGTTGTACGCGCAGGCGGTGCTGTGTTGGGCGAAAGCTCGAACACTCTGGAGTTGGTAGAAGGCGATTACACGCCGGTGGTTTATTTCCCTCGGGAAGACATCGCTATGGCCTTTCTCGACAAATCCAACCAGCGCACAACCTGCCCTTTCAAGGGCGAAGCTCAGTACTACAATATCGTCACCAAAAGCACGACGATTGAAAATGCGGCCTGGTCTTACGAGGATCCGGCCAGCGGGCTCGAGCAGATCAAAGGCTATCTGGCCTTTCATGCCAGCCCTCAGCTCGCCGTCGAAGAGCTGTAATCCAATCGCCTGAAGGGGCCAAGACGGGGCGTGCCGGTGGCGCGCCCTTTGTCGTTTCTAGCTGTGCTCTTCGGCGGCGGTTGCGGCCAGCGCCCGGTTAAAGGTGCGCAAGGCGTCCACTTGAAACACCGCCCCCACAATAGCCGGAGCATTCTCTCCGAAGGCAGATTTCACCACCGGAACAAAGGACGCACCCGTCCGGTCGAAAATCGGCATCGCATCGCGCAGGGTTTGCCCCGTCTGGACATAGGTCCCTTCGGCCACCAACTGTTCGAGCTGATCAAAGGGGGCGGCATGTTCGTGGTCCAGCGGGCGCATCACGGTCGTCACCCCGTACATCCCCATCAGGTAGG
>CAXQKF010000488.1:0-6541 GCA_964224285.1 Donghicola sp.
CGGGTATTTGTGGGTCAGATAGACCCGCGACCGGATGTTTCCAAGGAAGTCTGTGAGAATCAGATCAAGGCTGCGGCGCCCTACTTTCAAGCCCAGAAAGAACGCGCCGCCCGGAACCAGCTCCATCGGGATCGAGGGTTGCCCCACCTTCCCGCGCACCGGATTTCCCTTTTTAATCAACCCGTCAGCCTCAACGCCGCGCATGATTACCGAGACCGCCTGAGCCGACAATCCTGTAAGCCTTGCTAATTCGGCCTTGGCCAATGGCCCCTTCTGGCGCAACAATGAAAGCACGAGACGTTCGTTATGCGCCCGCACCCCACTTTGATTGGTGCCGCGCACCGCGCCGACCGCTTGGTCAATTTGTCCTGAGTGTCTTTCTTTTTCCATAGTCCACCCGTTAGGCGCGCGCCGCTGTATAAATCAACTCTCACCCAAGGTTCTAGTATTTAGGCAGTCTGTCAATAATAAATCACAGTGATTTATTTATTGACGTGAGCCGCTGATTCGGTCTCTCATAGGCGCAAGGCTCGCTCGGGAGGCGAACCGAGAGACGATCTTTGATCAGACACATCTGGGAGGAAATCATGATCAAAACCGCTACCAAAACCGCTCTGCTGCTGGGTGCAGCCACCATTGCAACCATGGCAGCAGCCCCCGCAATGGCAGCCAGCCACGAAGTGGGCGCTTGCCTGATCACCAAAACCGACACCAACCCCTTCTTCGTGAAAATGAAGGAAGGCGCGGTTGCTGGCGCAGAAGCCAACGGCATCAACCTGCAGACATTCGCAGGCAAGATCGACGGCGACGTGGAAAGCCAGGTCGCAGCGGTTGAAACCTGCATCGCGTCGGGCGCCAAGGGCATCCTGATCACCCCCACCGACAGCCGCGCGCTGGCACCGGTTGTGACTCAGGCCCGCGAAAACGGTCTGCTGATCATTGCACTCGACACCCCGTTCGAGCCTGCAGACACTGCGGACGCGACATTTGCGACCGACAACTTCAAAGCTGGCGAGCTGATCGGCCAGTGGGCCAAGGCGAAAATGGGTGACGACGCGGCAAACGCGAAGATCGCTCTGCTCGACCTGAACCCCTCGGAAATCTCGGTCGACTATCTGCGCGACCAAGGCTTCCTGCAGGGCTTTGGCATCGACATCAAAAACCCCACCGACATCGGTGACGAAGACGATCCGCGCATCGTTGGCAACGACGTGACCAACGGCAACGAAGAAGGCGGTCGCACCGCGATGGAGAACCTTCTCCAGAAGGATCCCGAGATCAACGTTGTCTACACCATCAACGAGCCCGCAGCGGCTGGTGCCTATGAGGCGCTGAAGTCGGTTGGCCGTGAAAACGACGTTCTGATCGTCTCGGTCGACGGCGGCTGCCCCGGTGTTCAGAACATCGCAGACGGCGTGATCGGTGCGACCTCCATGCAGTTCCCGCTGCTGATGGCGTCCAAAGGCATCGAGGCAATCAAGCACTTCGCTGAAACCGGCGAGAAGCCCCAGAACTCCGAAGGTCTGGACTTCTACAACACCGGCGTCGAGCTGATCACCGACACTCCTGTAGACGGCATCGAGAGCCTGTCCTCGGAAGAGGGTCTGGGCAAGTGCTGGGGTTAATCAACGTTTAACCGCCATTCCGGGGGGCGGGCATTCCGCCCCCCGATTTGTTTTTAAATTTCTCTTTCCCCCACACCATCCAACCCAAAGCTGCGTGACTGGCAGCGAAGGAGGAGCCGCATGAGCGACCAGAGCCAATCCCGGCCGCAAGGTCAGGATTTCGAAGCATCCCTCGACAAGAGCGACAAAACCGTCGCCGCGTTCGACCACCACGGCAAAGGCTTGATGGATCACATCCAGAAAGCCCTGCATGGCAACCCGACTCTGGTGCCTGTGATCGTTCTGCTCTTGTCGGTCATCATCTTCGGCTTCATCGCCGGAGGCCGGTTCTTCTCTGCGTTCAACCTGACCCTGATCATGCAGCAGGTATCGATCATCGGTCTGCTGGCCGCGGCCCAGTCGCTGATCATTCTAACCGCGGGTATCGACCTGTCGGTCGCCGCAATCATGGTGCTGATGAGCGTCGTGATGGGCAATCTGGCCGTGTCATTCGGGGTGCCAACCTTCTTTGCGCTGATCATCGGGTTTGCCGGTGGTACGGCTGCGGGTTTCCTGAACGGCTTGATGGTCACACGCCTGAAACTGCCGCCGTTCATCGTGACCCTTGGCACGTGGAACATTTTCTACGCGCTGAACCTGTGGCTGTCGGGTGCCCAGTCCATCCGTTCGCAGGACATCGATGCCAACGCCGCCGCCCTGAAATTCTTTGGCGAGGCATTCAAGATCGGCTCTGCCCGCATCACCTTTGGCTCAATCCTGATGATCGTCGTGTTCTTTGCCCTGTGGTTCCTCTTGAACAAAACCGCATGGGGCCGCCACGTCTACGCCATCGGCGATGACAAAGAGGCCGCCGAGCTGGCCGGTATCCGCACCGACCGCACCCTGACCCAAGTCTACATGCTGGCCGGTTTCATCTGCGCAATCGCCGCATGGAGCAGCGTTGGCCGCATCGGTTCGATCAGCCCTCAGGCGTTCTACGAAGGCAACCTGCAGTCCATCACCGCGGTTGTGATCGGGGGCATCTCGCTGTTCGGCGGGCGTGGCTCGATCCTTGGGGCGCTGTTCGGCGCGCTAATCGTGGGCGTGTTCCAGTCGGGCCTGAAACTGGCCGGTGTGGACGTGCTGTGGCAGGTGTTTGCAGTGGGCTGGCTGATCATCCTCGCTGTTTCGATTGACCAATGGATCCGGAAGGTATCGGCATGATGACCCAAGAACCCATTCTCAAAGCCCGTGGTCTGGTAAAGCGCTACGGCAAAGTGACTGCCCTGAACCAAGCTGACTTCGACCTCTATCCCGGCGAAATTCTCGCTGTGATCGGCGACAACGGCGCGGGCAAGTCCAGCCTGATCAAAGCCATCTCGGGCGCGGTTGTGCCCGACGAAGGCGAGATCACCCTCGAGGGCAAGCGCATCCAGTTCCAGTCGCCCCTAGAGGCACGGGATGCAGGCATCGAGACCGTGTACCAGACGCTGGCACTGTCCCCTGCCCTGTCGATCACCGACAACATGTTCGTTGGCCGTGAGCTGCGGAAGCCTGGCTTTGCTGGCAACGTCCTGCGGATGCTGGACCACAAGGCGATGGAGTCGTTCGCCCGCGAAAATCTGAACGAACTGGGCCTGATGACCATCCAGAACAACAACCCAGCGGTCGAAACCCTGTCCGGCGGTCAGCGCCAAGGTGTGGCCGTGGCCCGCGCTGCTGCGTTCGGCTCCAAGGTGATCATCCTTGACGAACCGACTGCTGCACTGGGGGTCAAGGAAAGCCGCAAGGTTCTGGAACTCATTCAGGACGTCCGTTCGCGCGGTATTCCGATTGTGCTGATCAGCCACAACATGCCCCACGTGTTCGAGGTTGCGGACCGAATTCACGTACACCGTCTGGGCCGTCGTCTGTGCACCATCAATCCCAAGGACTACACCATGTCCGATGCGGTGGCCTTCATGACCGGCGCGGCAGAGCCCCCCGCCGAGGCAGCCTGATCTCTCCTCGCAAGGAACATACCTCCCCTTTCCTGTTCTTTGCCCATAGCGCGGGTTGGTTCACACCAGCCCGCGCTTTTTTTGGGCTGCGTCGATGCCGCGCTTGCAGCACACCTTGCGGCAGGATACGCCCGAAGGGGATTTCCAGAACGAATTGTCAGGTATCGGAGAATTTTCATGAACGCTGACCGACTCGGATTCGCTGTGGCTCTTGCCCGCAAGGCAGGCCAACTGGCCCAAGAGATGCGCGCTCAGGCCGGTGGTCTGGATTACACCATCAAGGCCCCCGAAGATTACGCCACCAATGCCGACTACGCCGTCGAAACCCTGATCCGCGAACGCATTGCCCAGACCTATCCCGAGGATGGCGTGCTGGGAGAGGAAGAGGGCCTGAAGGGCCGCATCGGCGGTTGCTGGATCGTGGACCCCATCGACGGGACCACCAACTTCAGCCGCGGGATGGACGATTGGGGGATATCGATCGGCTATTTCAACGGAACGGCCTTCGAGCTGGGGGTGATCTATGCCCCCGACAAAGACTTGATGGCCAGCGGTCAGGTCGGGCGCGGTGCTTTTGCAAACGGGCAGCCCGTAGATTTCGGCAAGATCCACCCTGATCAGGTGCGGCTGGTCTCTATCGGTTATTCCGACCGCGCGCCGATGCACGAATTCACAGACCGTATCGCCCGCATCCGCGAGGCCGGCATGGATCACCGCCGTCATGGTGCGGCGACCATTGGCTTCCTCGGGGTGCTGTCGGGCTGGTTCGACGCCTACTACGAGAACGTCCTGAATATCTGGGATGCCGCCGCCGGTCTGGCGATTATCAGCGCGGCGGGGGGCGCGATCGAACACGGCCCCTTGGACGCCTTTGTCAAAGGGCCGGTAAACGTGCTGGCCCATAACGGTCGCATCCCCGACATCGCGCAAATCGTCTCGCCCGTCCGCGCCGAGGCCGCCGAATAGCAAAACGCCGCCCCGATCAGAGGGCGGCGTTTTCTTTTCAATGCTGGCCGTGTCAGGTGGCTTTGCGACGTGACGTGGCCTGACGAACGACCACGTAGAACGCAGGCACCATGAACACGCCGATAAAGGTCGCGGTCGCCATGCCCCCCAGCACACCGATACCGATAGCGTTCTGGGCTGCAGCCCCCGCGCCGGTCGCCGTGGCCAAGGGCACAACCCCCAGCATGAACGCCAGCGAGGTCATCAGGATCGGGCGCAGACGCAGGCGCGCCGCCTCCATCGTGGCTTCGATCAGCTCTTTGCCTTGGGCCTCCAGGTCTTTGGCGAATTCGACGATCAGAATGGCGTTCTTGGCCGCCAGACCGATGGTCGTCAGAATGCCGACCTTGAAGTAGACGTCGTTCGACTGGCCGAACAAGTAGGCCGCCGCCAGAGCGCCGAGAACACCCACCGGCACCGCCAGCATGACCGAGAACGGCACGGTCCAGCTTTCGTACAGCGCGGCAAGGCACAGGAAGACCACCAGAACCGCAAGCGCGTAGAGGTAGGGCGCTTGGTCGCCGGATTGGCGTTCCTGATAGCTGATGCCGGTCCATTCAACGCCGTACCCGCCGTCAATCGTGGCCGCCAGTTCTTCCATTGCGTCCATGGCCGCACCGGACGACGCGCTGTCGCTGTTGCTACCCGAAATCTCGATCGCATCAGCGCCCGAGTGGCGGGACAGTTTCGGCTGCACCGAGACCCATTCCGTGGTCACAAAGCTGGCAAAGGACACCATCTCGTTCGCGTCATTGCGCACGTACCAGCTTTGGATGTCTTCGGGCTGCATACGGTGTTCAGGCGCGGCCTGTACGATCACGGGACGCAGGTTGCCTTGCAGGACAAAGTCGTTGACTTCGGACCCGCTGAACACCACCGACAGCATCGCGTTCACATCGGACAGCGACACACCAAAGGCGTCGATCTTTTGCTGGTCAATGTTGATCCGCAGGGCGCTCTCGGCATCCACGCCGGAGACCCGCACGTTGGTCAGACGCGAGTCCTCTCCGGCCTTTTGCACCAACTCGTTCGCCGCTTCGATCAGCGAGTCGTACCCGTTGCCCCCGTTGTCCACGAGGTACATCGAGAAGCCGTTGGTGTTGCCCATGCCCGGAATAGCAGGCGGCTGCATGAAGAAGATCTGGCCCGCGCGGTGCGCCCCGAAACGCATGTTGGCACGGGTGGCCAAGGCGCTGGCTGCGGCATCCGCTGCGGTCCGATCATCAAAGTCATGCAGCTTGATAAACAGCATCGCGTTGTTCTGGCCGGACCCGCCAAAGCCAAAGCCAAGAGCCGCAAACACACTGTCCACCGTCTCGGTCTCTTCGTTCAGCAGGTAATCCTCGATCTCTTCTACGACGGACAAGGTCTGCTGAGTGGTCGAGCCTTCGGTCAGCTGCACCATGGTCATCAACATGCCTTGGTCTTCGGTCGGCAAGAAGGACGAGGACAGACGCTCATAGATCTGCCAAGCGCCAACACCGATCCCGACCAGAACCAGCAACATGATGATGGGCTTGCGCAGGATGCGACCCACAGTGCGCTCGTAACCACGGTTGAAGCGGTCGAAGTTGCGGTTGAACCAACGGGCGGGCGCGATGCCTTCGCCGTGGGTGCGTCTCAGGATGCTGGCACAGAGCGCGGGTGTCAGAACCAGCGCCACGATCGCGGACAGGACCATCGCCGTGATGATCGTGACCGAGAACTGGCGATAGATCACACCGGTCGAGCCGCCAAAGAACGCCATGGGCAGGAACACCGCAGACAGAACCAAGGCGATCCCGATCAGAGCGCCGGTGATCTGGCCCATGCTGCGTTCGGTGGCGGGCATAGGCTCCAGATTGTCCTCGTCCATCACGCGTTCGACGTTCTCGACGACCACGATGGCGTCATCCACCAACAGGCCGATGGCCAGAACCATCGCGAACATTG
>CAXQKF010000489.1:0-2735 GCA_964224285.1 Donghicola sp.
CCACACGCGAAACCGACAGACCGGTGTTCACAGCGGGACGGATGCCCTGGTAGAACAGGTCGGTTTCGAGGAAGATCTGACCGTCGGTGATCGAGATCACGTTGGTCGGAATAAACGCCGAAACGTCGCCGCCCTGAGTTTCAATGATCGGCAGTGCGGTCAGCGAACCGTTGCCGTGATCGTCGCCCATCTTCGCCGAACGCTCGAGCAGACGCGAGTGGAGGTAGAAAACGTCGCCGGGGTACGCTTCACGTCCCGGGGGACGACGGAGCAGCAGCGACATCTGACGGTACGAAACGGCCTGCTTGGACAGGTCATCGTAGATGATCAGGGCGTGCTTGCCGTTGTCACGGAAGTACTCTGCCATTGCGGTCGCGGCGTAGGGCGCCAGGAACTGCATGGGTGCGGGGTCCGAAGCGGTTGCCGCAACGACGATCGAGTATTCAATCGCGCCGGTTTCTTCCAGCTTCTTCACCAGCTGAGCAACGGTCGAACGCTTCTGGCCAACCGCAACGTAGATGCAGTACAGCTTCTTGCTTTCGTCGCCGCCAGCAGCGTCGTTGTACGACTTCTGGTTCAGGATCGCGTCCAGAGCAACGGCAGTTTTACCGGTCTGACGGTCGCCAATGATCAGCTCGCGCTGGCCACGGCCGATCGGGATCATCGCGTCAACGGCTTTGAGGCCGGTCGCCATGGGCTCGTGAACCGATTTACGGGGGATAATGCCGGGCGCTTTGGAGTCAGCGATGCGGCGCTCGGCGAACTGTACCGGGCCTTTGCCGTCCAGCGGGTTACCCAGACCGTCAACAACGCGACCCAGCAGGCCTTCGCCGGCGGGAACGTCCACGATCGAGTTGGTGCGCTTAACAGTGTCACCTTCTTTAATGTCACGGTCCGAACCAAAGATAACGACACCGACGTTGTCGGTCTCGAGGTTCAGTGCCATGCCCTGGATGCCACCGGGGAATTCGACCATTTCACCAGCCTGGACGTTGTCCAGACCGTGAACGCGCGCAATACCGTCACCGACGGAAAGAACGCGGCCAACCTCGGCCACTTCGGCGTCTTGGCCAAAGTTTTTAATCTGCTCCTTTAGGATCGCAGAAATTTCGGCTGCTTGGATACCCATTTATCCGACCTCTTTCATTGCATTCTGTAGGGCGTTGAGCTTGGAGCGGATCGAGGTATCGACCATCTTCGAGCCCACCTTAACAACGAGACCACCGATGAGGGTTTCATCAACGGCGGCTTCAATCTTCACGTCCTTGCCGACGCTCTCTTTCAGAGCAGCTGCAAGTTTGTCCTTTTGCGCGTCGGACAGAGCCGTGGCGCTAACAACCTCAGCGGTGACTTCACCTTTGAAGGCTGCAATTTTCTCGCGCATAGCTGCGATCAGCTGCGGCATGGCAAAGAGACGACGCTTGGACGCCATCAGCGCCAGAGTGTTCTTTACGATGTCGCTCACGCCCATTTGAGTTGCAACGGCTGCGATTGCAGCGCCTTGCTCTTCGCGCGTGTAAACGGGGTTGTTGATCAGTTCACGCAGATCATCGCTGCCTGCCAGTGCGGCAGCCAGTACGTCTACGTCCTTTTCAACGGAGTCGAGCGATTTGGTCTCGAGGGCGAGATCAAATACGGCAGAGGCATAGCGTTGCGCGATGCCGAAGGAGATCGAAGCTGGTTCGGACACGTCCACCCTTCCGATGTCTTGGCCCCGACCCGTCGAAATGTCGTATCGGGGGCGTTATTGCCCGTGGGTACTATCCCTACGGGCATCGAAATCGCGCAGGACTTAGCAGAGGGTGACGGACCTCGCAACATTGGATCACACTTTTAAAGTCGTAGATGGCGCTAGCATTTGTTGAGATGGGCAAATTAATCTCGCACACCGCTACCTTGTGCCGCATTCGTGACAGATTTTCAGGCAGGGGGCGATTCCCTCAGGCACCCGCCGGCTTCGCCTCGGGCGCCGCGAGCCCCGCGAGCACTTTGAGCGGGCGTGTCGCAACCGCCGTTCCGCCGCCAGATGGCTCTTGGGTCAGCTTCTGCGCCTCGAGCAGAATGACGCCGCCCGGCAGACCCGCACCAGCGGTCCGCGCAACCTTCTCGATCAGCGGTCCGGAGCGGAGCCAGAACCTGCGATGCGACGGCGGTTGATGCAGCAGTGAGCTTGTCCGTTTGGGCTGGAACCCGCTGCGTTGCAGCTGCACCTCGAGCTGGCTTGCGCTGAACGGCCGTCCGTAGCCGAACGGGGTGATATCCCGCCGCGACCAGACCCCTGCCCTGTTCGGCACAATAAAGATGGCGCTGCCGCCCGGTCCCAGCACACGCGACGCCTCTTCCAGCACCAAATCCGGCTGCTCAGAGGTTTCGAGCCCGTGCATCACGATCAACTTGTCGACGTGGCCTGTCTCGATCGGCCAGTTGGCCTCCTGACAGAGAACCGAGACATTCGGCATCCCCGCGGGCCATGACATGACCCCCTGCGGCGCGGGCATCAGCGCGGTCACACGGCGGGCCTGCTGAAGATATGGGCGCAAGAGCGGAACGGCAAAGCCATAACCGAGGACCGATTGACCACGGGCTTCGGGCCAGAATCTCTGGACTTCGTCGCGGATCACGCGCTGCGCGGCCCGCCCCAGAGCGCTGCGATAGTAGAAATTTCGCAGATCTTGCACATCCAGATGCATTGCGCCTTGGTGCCCCTTCGGTCAGTCTCTTGGAGAACAATAGCA
>CAXQKF010000490.1:0-7607 GCA_964224285.1 Donghicola sp.
GCCGATGTTGGAATGGGCAGTGAAGTCCACAACCAGAGCGCAACAAGGTCTTTATGAGTATGACGCAGTATCTCGTCTACGCGACAGCCAATTGGGCGATCCCCGCGTCGAGGACGTTTCGAACTACATTCGGAAGGGTAAGCTCTGGCAGGCCTTCGACGCTGACGGCAAGGTCGTTCTGCTGATCGACGAGATCGACAAGGCCGACATCGAATTCCCGAACGACCTGCTTCAGGAACTCGATAAAATGGAGTTCTTTGTCTACGAGACGGGCGAGACAATTAAGGCAAAACAAAGGCCTATCGTCATCATTACGTCCAACAACGAGAAGGAACTGCCCGATGCCTTCCTGCGCCGGTGCTTCTTTCACTACATCAGTTTCCCCGATACGGAAACAATGCAGCAGATCGTCGATGTCCACTTTCCGGGCATCAAGTCAGCCCTGCTGACCGAAGCGCTAACCCAATTCTACGAAATTCGTGAAACTCCAGGTCTCAAGAAGAAACCCAGCACTTCCGAGGTTTTAGACTGGCTCAAGCTGCTTCTGGCCGAGGATCTGAGCCCGGAAGACATTCGTAGAGATGGAAAAAATGCCCTACCGAGATTGCACGGGGCACTTTTAAAGAACGAACAGGACGTTCACCTATTTGAAAGGCTGGCTTTTATGCTAAAAGGGAAACGATAGTTATCCTGCCTTACAAATTTCCCAGTTACAGCATCATGTGGCCCGCTTTGAAAACGATACCTGACATCACTGAAAACAAGGATGTTGACGTGTTCACAGGTATCCAGTGCGAAGCGGACCATATTCAAAAAGCCCCGACAGAGGGCGAAAAAGCGGCACGAGCGATTCGCGGATACTGGCAGGTCCCATCCCAACATTATCGGGTTCCCAGTAATGCTTTCTCGCCTGCTCGTGCAAGTTTTTCTGGCAATATCGGCATGTTCGCCGACACTGCCCTCTTACGATTCCCCAACACGCGCCTTCACGGCAGACATTGATCTGCCCGAAATGCGGGTTTTCTCGTCGCCGCGCGCACAGCCTGCGGCGCGGTCGAATGCGGAGATCGCACGCGATTTCCTTGACCTGACCATGCGCATGGAAAGTGGGCGTCACTTACCATATTTCACCCGCTTCGAAGGGCCGATCACGGTCGCGGTGCGCGGCAATCCGTCACCCACACTGACAACTGACCTCGGCCGACTGATTTACCGCCTGCAAACCGAAGCTGGCCTTAACATTTCGCAAACGGCTGATCCGAACGCGAGCATTATTGTTAACGCAACGACGCGCAAAGCGATCCAGAAAGTTCTGCCGCAAGCTGCCTGTTTTGTGGCGCCGAATGTGACGACTCTGGCCGAATACCGCCTCGCGCGCCGAACAACGCTGACCAGCTGGTCCGCTTTGAAAGAGCGCACGAGAATCACAATCTTCGTGCCCACAGACGTCAGCCCGCAGGAAACCCGCGACTGCCTCCACGAAGAGCTGTCTCAGGCCTTGGGTCCGCTGAACGATCTCTACCGTCTGCCCGACAGCATCTACAACGACGACAACCTACACACGGTGCTGACCGGCTTTGACATGCTGATCCTCAAGGCGATGTATGCGCCGGAACTGCACAGCGGCATGAACCGCCGTCAGGTCGCGAACCGCCTCCCCGAGGTTCTGGCGCGTCTGAACCCCGCTGGACAGCGTCCGCCGGGCAAGTTCCAGATCTACACGCCCAAAGAATGGCGCGAGAACATGATCACCGCGCTTGCGCCCGGTGCGAACATGACCCAGCGCCTGCGTGCAGCTGAGGCCGCGCTCGCCATTGCCCAGTCGCGCAACCTGAATGACGTGCGGATGGCCTATAACTGGTACGCCATCGGCCTGCTGACCGAACGCAGCGATCCGGACCGGTCCTTTGTCGCCTTCCAGAACGCCTATCAGTACTATCAGGCCAACTCGGGCACCGAGATCCACAAAGCGCAGGTCGCCTCGCGGATTGCCTCTTATGCCTTGCACAACGGCAACCCCGGCATGGCCCTGCAGTACATCGAGCCCAGCATCAACGCCGCCGTCAAAGGGGAAAACGCAGCCCTCCTGTCGGCTCTGATGCTCTTGCGTTCCGAGGCGCTGATGCGCAACGGCATGGCCACGGACGCCCGCGCCGCACGGGTGGACAGTCTGGGTTGGGCACGCTACGGCTTTGGATCAGAGCGGGAGCTGAAACAGCGCCTGCGTGTCCTCACCGGCTTTAGCCCCTTGTGAGTCGCGCGGGCCCTGTAAACGCAGGGCCCGCAGCACTTTCAGGGGGGCCAAATGCTTCTAGTTATCGGGATCATGATCTTTGGCGGCGCAATGGGTGGTCTGATCGCCAGCCGCCGCAAGGGCACACGCTCTGACGTTATCCATTACATCGCGACATACGCGGTGATCTTTGCCATCATCGGGGTACTGGCGCAGGTCATCCTGCTGCGCAACATCAGCTAAAGGACCCGCGATGTTCCTGCCCTTTTTCGAGAACCTCAGACAGCGCGGCGTTCCCGTCACATTACGGGAATATCTGGCCTTTCTCGAGGGGATGCAAAAAGGGCTGACCACCTACGACATCGAAGGCTTCTACTATTTCGCCCGCACCGCGATGGTGAAGGACGAACGCCACCTCGACCGCTTTGACCAAGCCTTCAGCGAGACATTCAAAGGCATCGAAGACATCCCGAACGACGCGGTTCTGGATACGCTCGACCTGCCCGAAGAGTGGCTGCGCAAGATGGCCGAGAAGCACATGACCGAAGAGGAAAAGGCCCAGATCGAAGCCATGGGCGGTTTCGATAAACTGATGGAGACGCTGAAAAAGCGCCTCGAAGAGCAGAAGGGCCGCCATCAGGGTGGCAACAAATGGGTCGGCACGGCGGGCACCTCGCCCTATGGCGCCTATGGCTACAACCCCGAGGGCGTGCGCATCGGCCAGCACGAAAGCCGCCACCGCCGCGCGGTCAAGGTCTGGGACAAGCGCGAATTCCGCAATCTGGACGACACGGTGGAACTTGGCACCCGCAACATCAAGGTCGCGATGAAACGGCTGCGCAAGTGGGCCCGCGACGGTGCCCACGAAGAGCTGGATCTGGACGGCACAATTCGCGCCACCGCCGAACATGGTTACCTAGACGTCAAAACCCGCCCCGAGCGGCGCAATGCGGTCAAGGTCGTGCTGTTTCTGGACGTGGGCGGGTCAATGGATGACCACGTGAAGGTCGTGCAGGAACTCTTCAGCGCGGCACGGACTGAATTCAAGCATCTAGAATATTACTACTTCCACACCTGCCTGTACGTAGGGGTCTGGCGCGACAACGCCCGCCGCTGGACTGAACAGATCCCGACCCACGAGGTGATGAACACCTACGGGTCCGACTACAAATGCATCTTTGTGGGTGACGCCAGCATGAGCCCCTACGAGATCGCGATCCCCGGCGGCGCAAACGAGCATTGGAACGAAGAGCCCGGACAGGTCTGGCTCCAGCGCGCCCGCCGCCAGTGGCCGCAGCACCTGTGGATCAATCCGGTGCCGGAAAAGTACTGGCCCTACACCCAGTCAATCCAGATGATCCGACAGATTTTCGAGGATCGCATGGTCCCGATGACCCTCGAAGGGATTGAGCGCGGCATGAAGGAACTGGGCAAATGAACCGCCTGCGCCGCCTCTGGTCCCGCCATCCGATCCTGACGGCAGTGTTCGTGGTGTCCCTGCTGGCAACCTTGCTATTCGGGGTCCGCACTGTGATGTTTGCTATGGACTGGGACGGCCCGAAACACACCCAGCAACCCGTGGCGGGTTGGATGACGCCGCGCTATGTGGCGGTCAGCTGGGACATTCCCAAGCCCGAGATGTTCGACATCATGTCCCGCGTCACGGGGATGGACCGGATACCCGACAAACCCAAACCCCTCGAACATCTCGCCAAAGACATCGGCATCCCCGAAGCAGAACTGGTCGCGCGCCTTCAGGCCGAAGTCGCCGCCTATGCCGCGACCAAAGGCCGTCATGACTGAGACGCTCTTCACGCTGATCACCAACTACGGCGTCTGGATCATTTTCGGCTCGACCTTCCTATCCTGCATGATGCTGCCGATCCCCAGTTCGCTGATGATGCTGGCGGGGGGCGCTCTGGTGTCGGTCGGGGATTTGGTCCTGATCGAAGTGGCTTCGGCCGCGTATATCGGCGCGAGCATCGGGGACAACATCGGCTTCCAGATCGGCAGGCAGGCCAGCGGCACACTGGATTGGCTCACCAGAGGCAAACCCAAACGCCAAGCCATCATGGACCGCGCCCGCAGAACCGTGGACCAGAACGGCGGCATCGGGGTCTTTCTCAGCCGCTGGCTATTCTCGCCTCTGGGGCCGTGGGTCAATCTGGTGGCGGGCGCGACGGGGCTGGCGTGGCCGCGGTTTGCCATTTGGGACGCCTTGGGCGAAGCGGTCTGGGTGGCGGTCTACGTGGGGCTCGGCATGGCCTTTGCCACCAGTTTTGTCGAGGTGTCGGACATCATCGGCAACGCGGTCGGTTTCTTGTCTGCGGGCGCGGTAGCGCTGCTGATGGGGCGCTGGCTCCTCAAGAAATTGCGTTGACCGGAACAAAACCGCACCCCTGCCCGTTGGTCCTGCAACACGTATCGAATGCAAAGGACCAGTACCATGATCACCAAGACAGGCTCCGCGAAATGGACCGGCTCGCTCAAAGAGGGCAAAGGCTATGTCTCGACCGAATCCGGCGCTCTTGACGATCAGCCCTACGGGTTCAACACCCGCTTCGAAGGCCGCGCGGGCACCAACCCCGAGGAGATCATTGGCGCAGCACATGCGGCTTGCTTCTCGATGGCGCTTTCGATGATCCTTGGCGAGGACATTCCGGATACCATCGCGACCACCGCCACCGTGTCGATGGACAAGGATGGCGAAGGCTTCGCGGTCAGGAAAATCCATCTGGATGTGACGGGCAAAGTCCCCGGCATCACTGCCGAAGAGTTCACCAAGGCCGCCACCACCGCCAAAGAGAACTGCCCGATCTCGCGCCTACTGATGGGCGGCACCGCAGAGATCACCATGGACGCCAAGTTCGAGGGCTAAGCCTCGCACTCCTGTAAAAAGCGCCCGACGTTTCCTAGCATCGGGCGCTTTTCTTTTGCCATGGGCTGCCCCATCTTAGGGACATGCTCAAGTTCACACCGATCCTTCTCGCCGCGCTCTACGCCTTTGCCATGTACCACTTCAGCGCGTGGCGCACACGCAAGGAACTGGACATGCGGTCCACCGAATTGGCGGATCGCGGCCTGAAACAACTATGCGACCAGATGGCCGCCGCATTGGAGCTGCCCCGCATCCGCGTCCATCTGTATGACATCGAACCGGTGAACGGATTGGCCGCGCCGGACGGGCGCATCTTTATCACCCGCGGCTTCTATGAACGGTACAAAGCTGGTGCTGTCACCGCCGAGGAACTGGCCAGCGTCATTGCCCACGAAATGGGGCACGTGGCCTTGGGTCATACGCGCAAACGGATGATCGATTTCTCGGGGCAGAACGCACTGCGCACGGCTCTGGCCATGGTTCTGGGCCGTTTCCTGCCCGGCGTCGGGGTGATGATCGCAAACGCCATGGCCAGCATGTTGGCCGCCCGCCTGTCCCGCAATGATGAATACGAGGCTGACGCCTATGCCTCTGCCCTGCTGATCAAATCAGGTATTGGCACGGGACCGCAGAAATCCCTGTTCCACAAGCTGGATGAATTGACCCAGAGCCGCGCAGGCGTCATGCCCGCCTGGTTGATGAGCCACCCGAAAACCCCCGACCGCATCGCCGCCATCGAGGCCAACGAGCGCCGCTGGAAACCCTAACCCAGCCGCTTGCCCAGACGGGGCATCCGCGCCTTCTTCATCAGGGGGCGGATATCGCGGGGGGCATCGTCCATCCGCTCTGCATTGGAACGGACCGTTTCGACCAGAGCCGCCACAGCGTCCGGTGCGCTGTCATGCAATGACATCAGGAACTGGTCGGGATCGAGCCGCTGAATCCCCTCTTCGGCCAGCGTGTGGCGGGGGAAATCCTTGGCGTTCATGGTGATAATTGTGTCCGCCGACCCTTTGATCGCGGCGGCCAGAACATGCACATCCCCACTGTCGGGCAGGTACAAACGGGGCTCGATCTGCTCGAACCCCGAAACGGTTGCTGTGGGGAACGCGCCCCGCAATAGGGCAATCTCGCCCTCGGCCTGCATCCCGTCTACGGGGCCGGATCGCGCCGCAGCCCGCCGCCATTCCTCTAGAATCCGGTCGGACCAGAGCGGCTGATAGAGGCCAGCTTTCGCGGCCCCGATCAGCACTTCGCGCATCACCGTCGGATAGAGGACACAGGCGTCGAGCAGAACCTTCATACGCGGTAAAACAGCGCTTTGAGGTAGCCGGTCTCCGCAAGTTGCGGCAGCAGCGGATGGTCGGGGCCTGCATAGCCGGTGTAGATCAGCTGACCCGTACGCCCTGCCCGCCCGATCCCGCGGGTACATGCGCCGCGGAACTTGGCCAGATCAGCCGCATGGGAACAGGAACACAGCCCGATATAGCCGCCCTCTTTGACCAAGGGCGCGGCCAGACGAGCCACACGTTCATAGGCCCGCAGACCGGCATCCAACGCCTTTTTCGACGGCGCAAATGCGGGCGGGTCACAGATGACCACATCAAACTGTTCGCCTTCTTCGACCAGCGCCTCGAGCGTTGCGAACGCGTCGCCCTTGCGGGTCGCGAACCGGTCGCCATAGCCAGAGGCCGCTGCCCCTTGCTCGGCCAGTTCGAGCGCAGGTGCAGACCCGTCCACGGCCAAAGCCGAAGTCGCCCCGCCTGCCAGCATTGCCAGACCAAAGCCGCCCACATGGCTGAACACATCCAGCACGCGGCCGCCGTTCGCCAGCTGCGCGGCAAAGGCATGGTTCGGGCGCTGGTCATAGAACAGACCTGTCTTCTGACCTCCCATCACGTCCGCCATATAGGTCGCGCCGTTCATCGGCACGGGGATCGGCGCATCAGGGGCAGTGCCGAGGGTGACTTCGGTCACTTCGTCCAGCCCCTCAAGGGTGCGCGCGCGGCCGGTGCCGTTCTTGATCACGGTGGTCACGCCCGTCACATCCACCAGCGCCTGCGCCAGTTCGGCAAAGCGCACATCAGCCCATGCCGCGTTCGGCTGCACCACGGCCACGTCGCCAAAACGGTCGATCACCACACCGGGCAGACCGTCAGCTTCGGCGTGAACCAGACGATAGAACGGCTGATCATAGAGGCGCGCGCGGTGGGCAAAGGCCCGCTGCAGACGCGTTGCAAACCACGCCTGATCGACCGAGGCCTCGGTGTCTGCATCCAGCATCCGCGCCATGATGCGCGAATTAGGGTTCACGGTCACAAGGCCCATCGGCCGCCGCTCGTTATCCTCGAGCACGGCCAGCGAACCGGCCTCCAGCTTGCGGGTCCGGCGATCGGCCACCAGTTCGTTGTCATACACCCAAGGGAAGCCGTGGCGGATGGCGCGGGCTTCGGCGTTGGGCTTCAGGCGGATTGTGGGGTATGCTTGGGTCATGTG
>CAXQKF010000491.1:0-3227 GCA_964224285.1 Donghicola sp.
TGCAAAACACACCAGAATCAATTGCTTGAATGATAGAAACCTTAAATCGAGATATCTACCGTGAATTCTGCGTAAATCTTGCGTTAATTCCGCAATTCGGTCCACAAAAATATTCTCAGTTTGAAAATCACGCGGTAGCCTCAAAGGCAAAATTTATTCACTGCATTTGGTAACTTAAGGGTATTCAGAGGAGATTGGATTGTGACGGGGAGAACAGGACGCACGGGCCGGACAGGGCGCACAGGCAGGACCGGACGGACAGGCCGCAGCGGGCTGCAGGATCGGGGGGATCCGACGTCCTTTGGTGATCTGGATCACGTGGGCGCATCCAGCACGACACTGCTGAGTGATGCGCTTTTGTCCACGCGCGGGGGCGTTGTGGGCTACTGGTCGGTGGACGAAATCGACAAGGATGCTCTGAAAAAAGAGACAAAACAGGATTGGGCCGCCTTTCGCAAACTGTCGCCCGAGGTCCGGTCGGCCATTCTGGACGCGGAATTGATGGAGGATTTTTCGTTCGAGAAAATGCTCTCGAAAATCCCTGCGCCTGAACCTCTGACCCGCAAAGACTTTGAAAAAGTCCGCCGTGCGGCTGATCTGCGTGCGGACCGGTTGAACGAGATTTACGCACAGCAAAAGGACATGATGTCGTTCTTCGGGGCGCTATTCGATGCCAGCGGATCGCGGTTTGATCGCACAATCGAATTTATCGATGCGATGCTGCGTTTTGTTGTGCCCGTGGAAATGCGCTGCAAATACGCTTTCGGACGGCCGCGGCCGGTGGAAATTGCGCCCGAAGTCATGCCGATGATCCAGACACCCGGTCATGGCTCTTATCCCAGTGGTCACGCGGTTGAATCCATGGCCATTGCCTGTGCGCTCGAGCATTTCAGCGAAAAGGGCAAAAGCGTCAAAATCGGCAAAGCGGCCAAAATTCTGGCGCGCCGGATCGCCTTTAACCGCGTGGTCGCCGGCGTTCATTATGAATCGGATAATGCGGGCGGCGAAATCCTTGGGGAGAAACTGTTCAAATATGTCCGGAACAAAGCAGAGGCGGCCGATGGCACGCCTCTGGCGATGATCTACGAAAAAGCGCTGCACGAGTGGCACTAAATCTCGGGGTGGCGCGGTCGCGCGCCACCACCACCCATGCGGAGTTCGCCAATCCGCTCTGATCGCGGCACCGAATTCACAGGCGTCAAGGCAGGCCCGAACCCACTGAGATCGCGCGTGATTTTCGCCGCAGCGACGCTGGTTCCATTCACCGGAACCGTGGTGTCACTAAAGGTCCCCGCAGCCAGAACACCCATCGCGCCAAAGCCAGCTTCGGTCAGAACCGAATATGTCGGCCCCGCCCCTTCTGCACGCTGAGACCAGTGATCTGAGCCCGCACTTTCAAAGGACGGGCGGATTGTACCAGCCGCGCCATTCGGATCAGGTTCCGCAGCGGCGGCAAGGTAAATCCCGTCTCCGGCCTCTACCATGATCGCTGAATTGGTGCCGTTGCGGGTCAGACCCGGCCCGCCGTCGGGGGCTTCGAATTCATGGGTGTAGTCATCCAGAGTGTAGCCATTCGGATGATCCAGAACCGACTGCCGCCCGCCTCTTTCGAACCCTGCGGCTGTGTCATCCCGTTGAACTTGCAACACAATCGCAACGTCGCGGGTTTTGCGCCGCACCGTCGCCGTCCACTTCCCGCTCTCTGCCCGAAGGCCCTCTTGGGTCTCTGACGTTGGGGCCAGCGCGACCGAGATGCGTGCAGTCCCATCCAGAACATCATGGTAAACCCGCCCGACCAAGCACCCATCCTCGATCAGATCAGAACTCTCCTGAACTGCCGGAATTTCAGTGAAACGCTGGCCATCCGGTGAGGTCAGCTCGACCTCGATATCCTGGCTCAGATCAACCGAGGGCACATCGACCCGATGGATTTGTAGAAACGAGGGGGTCGGATCATCCGGCGGCACATCCCAATCGACTGTCCCTGTCGCCAGCCCTTGATCCAGATCGAACCGCGCGGCGAGGCGTTCGCGATAGCTGTTGCCAAAGGCGAAAACGACCTGCGCGGCCTTTGAATCGTTCATCTCTGCATTGAAGCTTTGGACGCGGCTGCGGATCTGCCGTTCCAACAGGGCCTCTCCGGTCTTGGTGCCTGCTGAAAACCCGAGGCTGACGTTGATAATGATCGAGCGCCCCTCGGCAAAGGCCAGCGACAGCAGCCAGTCCAGCGCCATCAAGAGGAACACTGGCAAATGGGTGCCAGAGGTGTCTTCCAGCGTTTCCGGCGGCAGTTGAACGGCCAGAATATCGGGGCCATCCGCGCCATCCTTGGGGTCTGCCCCCGCCGCCAGATCAAGGATCGCCGTGCCGTGACTGAAGCTTTGTTCCGTCGAACGATGGGTGCGATCGCCAAATATCTCCTCGTTGCGGCTGCGGTAGACGTCGAACTCTGTCTCGGTGCCAAGCCGGTCCAGATCACGGTTGATATCATGCTCGGTCAGGACGCGCCCGAACCGGACATAGGGGCAGTTCTGTTCCTGAACGGGTGCAATGGACTGCTGCCATAGCCCCAGAAACCGCGTTCTGGTCTGCTTGGACCCTTTGGCCTTGCACGTTTGCCGGAAGCGGGCGTTCAAATAGGCGATGCCTTCGTCAATCACTGCCACAATCGGCTTGTCCGACTGCGCGGTTCGGGGCGGCAATTTGAAATCTCTGGTCTTCCGCGCAGGATCAATTTGCACGGGCAGCCCTGCCCCTTTGATATAACCGCGCAAGGAGTCGATCGCCGCAATCTGGCGCAGATACTTCGGCTTCATGTAGTAAAATCCCGCGATCTGCCCCGCGTCCGGAAAGACGAAATTCGGGACACTCACCGGACAAAGCGGCTCTATGACCTGACCTGCGCAAGATATCTCGCACACCTCGCCCGGAGCGGGGGGAATGCGGACCGGAATGTCATGTGCGGCAAAGGCGCGATTGATCTCTGCGGCGCAGCCTTCGAGGAAAACCGGCATGAAAGTCCGGGCGGGATCACCGGCGCCAAAACGTGCTTCGTTTACTGCAATGGACCAATCTACGAACGGATCAAAATAAGCTGTATGCGCCACGGTCGCCTCCTCAAATACCCTTAGGAAACAGTACCAAGCGAATATGGCGATCCCTAGACCTGCCCCCTGCGTGAATGCCGTTTTCACGGATTAATCACGGTAGGCTTATGGAACAGATCA
>CAXQKF010000492.1:0-17974 GCA_964224285.1 Donghicola sp.
GTTCCCTAATGATCCGTCAGCATTCGTCTAACACTCTGATTTCATTGATAGCAGCTATGCAGGGGGTACTGTCAGAATAAACCGCCTTGCCTGATAGTGATCTGGAATTTAGCTAAGAAGCCATGCCCAAACCAGTATGCTTCCGTTATTTCAAAACCAGCCCTGAGATCATCCAACTCGCAGTTATTCTTATGTGAGGTTTCCATTCTCACTGAGAAATGTAGAAGATCTCATCGATGAATTTAGTGAGTATGTTAGCTATGGAGAAACTAGACAATGTAGGAATAGAGTGCATGCTCTAGTTAAATTTTAAATTGAGAAAGATCTAATGATATCTGTAATTCTAAACTTTTTCTCGCAATGTCGGTATTTGAGTAAATCCTGCTCCCGCAACCAAACTTAAGCAAATAAATACAGCGACTTAAGGTCAATAAGGTTTAACGTCTCATCAAGCGCCCCAAAAACATTGCCGCGTTCGTTGCTACTTTAGGGCTAAGTAAACCGCCACCTTGGTTCGAAGCCCTGTCAAGGTCGGCAACAATCTTCTTCAGTCGCTGGTTCTCTTTTTCCAAGCTCTTCATCTCGCTAAGCCGAGCACGGTTCATTCCGCCATACTTCCTGCGCCAACTATAATAGGTTTTGTCCGAAACACCCGCAGCACGACAAGCGCTAACAACATCCATCCCACGGCTGCAATGCACCTCAACCTCGCGGATCAATCGCAATATATCATCTTCGCCATATCGTTTCCGAGCCATAACCATCCTCCTCAAAATAACAGAGATTAGCAAAAATTATGGATCAGTTTTAGGGGGCAGGGACAAAAGTACCTGACATAGCTGTGAACCTGGGTCGCCGCTTCCCGGATTGGCCTGTTGATCACGTGTTGCCACCCAATGATCCTGTCAACTCCTTCGCTGAGTTGCGAACAACTGTGCTGAAATCTGCGACGCTTGGTTCCACAAAACGAGCCGAAGGGCCGGAGACAGAGATCGCGGCGACAGGCTCTTCTGTCGCTCCAAAAACCGGCGCAGCAACGCAACTCATCCCGACATAGCGTTCTTCGTCGTCAAAGGACCAGCCACGCTTGTGGATGCGGTCCAGCTCTGCAAACAGGTCTGCCGGCTTTGTGATCGTTTTGTCTGTGAACTTCTCCAATCCGCGCCGCTGCAAGATGTCTTCAACCTCCTTTTGAGATCGTTGCGCGAGCAGCGCCTTGCCGGCACCCGAGGCATGCATCTTGGATCGCGTGCCGGGCCGAAAGAACGCGCGAATGGGGTTCGGAGATTCCATTTGACTCACAAACACCACCTCGCCATCATCCACGATCGCCAGATTTGCTGTCTCGCCCGTCTCCCGGACCAAGGCCTGCATGATGGGCTGTGCAGCTTCGACAAGATTTATGCGATTAAGAAACCCGGACCCGATCCTGTAGGCTTCGACTCCGATCATCCAATGTTGGTTTGTCTCGTCAAACTCGGCAAAGCGATGGCCTTGCAACGTCGTCAGCAACCGATGCGCGGTTGACGCCGGAACACCTGCTTGCATGGCAAGATCTGAAAGCGACGCGCCCCGCTCGGCCGCGAGAAGCTTCAGCAGGTTCAGACCACGGTCCAGGGTCTGAACGGTCGAATTATCCGCTTCTGTGACGTGCTTTCGCGGGCGCCCGCGCGGCCTTTTGACAATCTCGTTCATATCGCTGTGTCCAACTGATTTGGTGCCTGAACACAAGATATCACGTCAAAAATGTTTTTCCATAATTTATTTTTTAAAAATTTAAAAATTAGTAAGTCTATGATTATAAATATTTTTATATTTTTACCCATTTATTGGAAAACTTTTTCAGAAAAATTGCGTGCTAGCATGGAATCAGTTATCTCTTGTCGCGAGTTACACAAATCGGAGCGTGACATGTCCTTTCAGAACCCTGTCTTCATCCCCGGACCGACCAACATGCCTGAAGACGTTCGCAAGGCATGTGATATGCCAACCCTGGACCACCGGTCCCCGCTCTTTGGTGAGATTTTGCATCCGGTGCGCAGTGCTGTGCGCCAAGTGATGAAAAGCACTGATGCGGAGATCTTCATCTTTCCCTCGACCGGCACAGGCGGCTGGGAAACAGCCTTGACCAACACGCTGAGCGCGGGTGACAAGGTGCTGGCGGCGCGCAATGGGATGTTCAGCCATCGCTGGATCGACATGTGTCAGCGCCATGGTCTTGACGTTCAGGTCGTTGAGGCGCCTTGGGGGCACGGCATCCCGACAGAGAAATACGCTGAGATCCTGGCGGCTGATACCTCTCACCAGATTAAGGTCGTTCTGGCCACGCATAATGAAACCGCGACGGGCGTGCGCTCTGACATCGCTGGGGTGCGCAAGGCGCTTGATGATGCCGGCCACCCGGCACTTTTGTTTGTGGATGGGGTGAGCTCCATCGCTTCGATGGATTTCCGGTTTGACGAATGGGGTGTCGATATTGCAGTAACCGGCAGTCAGAAAGGTTTCATGCTGCCGCCGGGTCTTGCGATTGTTGGCTTTAGCCCCAAGGCGATGGCTGCGACCGCAACGGCGAGCCTGCCGCGCAACTTCTTTGACGTGCGTGACATGGAGAAATCCTATGGCATGAATGCCTATCCTTACACGCCAGCTGTGGGATTGATGAACGGGCTGAAGTTTGCCTGCGACAAGCTTTTGGGTGAGGGGCTCGAGAATGTCTTTGCGCGCCATTTCCGCCTTGCAGAAGGTGTGCGCCAGGCGGTTTCGGCTTGGGGCCTGGAGCTGTGCGCCGCGACGCCAGATCTTTACTCGGACACGGTCAGCGCCATCCGAACGCCTGAGGAGTTCAACGCCACGGACATCGTGGCGCGTGCGGCTGAAACCTATGGCATGGCCTTCGGTACCGGACTGGGCGAGGTCGCGGGCAAAGTGTTCCGCATCGGCCATCTTGGCAGCTTGACCGAGCCCATGGCACTGTCCGGCATCGCCACAGCGGAAATGGTCATGGTCGATCTGGGCCTTGATATCAAACTGGGCTCTGGCGTTGCCGCGGCTCAGGAATTTTACCGGCACGGCTCACCCAATTCAGCGAAAGAGGCCGCGTGATGAAGGATATGAACGAGATGTATATACCAACCTATCAGGACATGCTGGATGCGCATGAGCGCATCAAGCCGCACATTCGCCGCACCGAGGTTCTGACCTCGGCTTATCTGGACGAACTTTCCGGCGCGCAGTTGTTCTTCAAATGCGAGAACTTTCAGGTTCCCGGCGCATTCAAGGTGCGCGGCGCAACCAATGCCGTCTTTGGCCTTGATGACGCGCAAGCGGCCAAGGGCGTCGCGACGCATTCCTCGGGCAACCATGCGTCTTGCCTCAGCTACGCAGCGATGCGCCGGGGGATCCCCTGCAATGTGGTCATGCCGCGCACCGCGCCGCAGGCAAAGAAAGACACAGTGCGCCGCTATGGCGGGCAAATCACCGAATGTGAGCCTTCGACAACCTCGCGCGAAGCGACTTTTGCCGAGGTACAGGCCAAAACCGGTGGCGACTTTGTGCACCCCTATAATGACCCGCGCGTCATTGCCGGTCAGGGGACTTGCGCACGCGAGTTCATGGAGCAGACCGACGGGCTCGATATGGTCGTGGCCCCCATCGGCGGCGGCGGCATGATCTCTGGCACATGCCTGACATTGTCCAATCTGGCCCCAGAGACCCAGATCATCGCTGCAGAACCAGAACAAGCCGATGATGCTTATCGCAGCTTCAAGGCCGGACACATCATCGCCGATGATGCGCCCAAAACGATCGCCGACGGGCTGCTGGTGCCGCTGAAAGAGCTGACCTGGCACTTCGTGTCGAACCACGTGACCGAGATCTACACCGCCACAGAGGCAGAGATCATCGACGCGATGAAACTCACGTGGAAGCACCTGCGGATCGTGATGGAGCCGTCTTGCGCCGTGCCCCTCGCCATCGTGCTGAAAAACCCCGACGCGTTCAAAAACAAGCGCGTTGGTATCGTTGTGACAGGCGGGAATGTCGATCTCGACAAACTGCCGTGGACTCTTTGAAAACAGGAAGGATAAGGCGATGAACGACATGACACCTATCACAGAACTCGAAGTCGGGTATGACGTGCCTGCACTGCCTGGCATGGACGAATCCGAGATCCAGACACCCTGTCTCGTACTCGACCTCGATGCGCTCGAGCGCAACATCAAGAAGATGGGCGACTACGCCAAAGCCCACGGCATGCGCCACCGGGTCCATGGTAAGATGCACAAATCCGTCGATGTGGCCAAGCTGCAGGAGTCCCTGGGCGGGGCCTGCGGGGTCTGCTGCCAGAAGGTCTCGGAGGCAGAGGTTTTCGCACGCGGTGGCATCAAGGACGTACTGGTTTCGAACCAAGTGCGCCACCCAGCCAAGATTGACCGCCTCGCCCGTTTGCCCAAACTCGGCGCCCGCGCGATTTGCTGCGTTGATGATGTGACGAATGTTGCCGACCTGTCCGCCGCTGCGGTCAAGCACGGCACGCAGATCGAGTGTCTTGTCGAGATCGACTGTGGCGCGGGGCGCTGCGGTGTCACCACAACGCCTGAGGTGGTTGAGATCGCCAAGGCTGTTGACGCCGCCGAGGGGCTCAAGTTCGCTGGTATCCAGGCCTATCAGGGTGCCATGCAACACATGGACAGCTATGACGACCGCAAGGCCAAGATCGACATCGCCGTGGCTATGGTCAAAGACGCTGTGGACACGCTGAAAACCGAGGGGCTGGAATGTGACATCGTCGGTGGCGGTGGCACCGGGTCGTATTACTTCGAAAGCACATCGGGCGTGTACAACGAGTTGCAATGTGGCTCCTACGCCTTCATGGACGCCGACTACGGCCGTATCCTGGACAAGGATGGCAACCGCATCGACCAGGGGGAGTGGGAGAATTCCTTCTTCATCCTGACCACCGTGATGAGCCACGCCAAGGCCAACAAGGCCATCGTGGACGCGGGCCTCAAGGCGCAATCCGTCGACAGCGGCCTGCCGGTGATCTTCGGTCGCACGGATGTCGAATACGTCAAATGCTCGGACGAGCATGGCGTTGTGGCCGACCCGGACGGGGTGCTCAAGGTCAATGACACGCTGAAACTGGTGCCCGGTCACTGCGACCCGACCGCCAATGTGCATGATTGGTATGTCGGTGTGCGGAACGGCAAAGTCGAAACGCTCTGGCCTGTATCGGCACGCGGTAAGGCCTACTAAGCGCAAGCGGGCCGGAGCCCTCCCACTCCGGCCCGTTCATCCCCTCAACAACTCAAGACCCGCGAATGTTGGCGGGCCGACAAACGGAGAAGTTCTATGCCCAAGGATACCCAAATGACCGAAGCTAAAGGAATTGTGATTGTCTCAGAGGCGGAATGCCAACGCCTGGTTGGCCGCCAAGAGGCTTTCGACGCGGTCGAGGCCGTCTTTGGGGCGATGGCCCGGGGCGATGCGTATAACTTCCCAGTGATCCGCGAGGCCATCGGCCACGCCGATGCGCTTTATGGGTTCAAGTCCGGCTTTGACAAAGCGGGCCTCGCGCTTGGTGTGAAATCAGGCGGTTACTGGCCGGGCAACATGGACAAGGGTCTAACCAATCACCAGTCGACCGTGTTCCTGTTTGATCCCGACACCGGCCAGTTGAAGGCGCTTGTTGGCGGCAACTATCTGACGGCTGTGCGCACCGCCGCTTCGTCATCAGTGTCCATTGCCCACCTGGCGCGCAAGGACGCAAAGGTACTTGGCATGATCGGCGCGGGCCATCAGGCGCAGTTTCAACTGCGCGCCGCCGCCGAACAGCGTGACTTTGAGCGCGTCGTCGCGTGGAACCCGCATCCAGACATGTTGCCGAAACTCGGTGCCGTGGCCGAAGAGATCGGCTTGCCTTTCGAGGCTGTGAGTGCGGAAGAAGTCGGCGCACAGGCAGACGTGATCATCACCATCACCAGCGCGTTTGAACCGCTTTTGATGGCCGATTGGATCAAACCCGGCACGCATATCGCCTGCATGGGGACCGATACCAAAGGCAAGCAAGAGGTCGATGCCGCCCTGCTGGCCAAAGCCACTGTGTTTACCGACGAGATTGCCCAGTCGACGACCATCGGCGAAGCGCAGCACGCGATTTCTTCGGGGCAAATCGCGGAAGACGACATCACCCCCGTTGGGGCTGTGATCAACGGCACGCATCCCGGGCGCAGCTCGGATGACGAGATCACTCTCTTCGACGGAACTGGCGTCGGACTTCAGGATCTGGCTGTTGCGGAAGTCGCCGCCAAGCTTGCCGCGGAAGACGGAGCTCCCACCGTCACGTTGTGACCGGGTCGCTTGGGGGGAGGAACTGACATGTCGACAATCGCAATGCCTGAGCCGGATCAGGAGATCCTTGCGCGACGCCAAGAAATCCTGGCAGCGCTTGAGAAGGTGGCACCGGGCGTCGTGATCTCGGATCCTGCGGAGACGCTGGCCTATGAATGCGATGCGCTGACGGCCTATCGTTGCCCCCCTCTCGCGGTGACTTTGCCACGCACGACCCAAGAGGTTGCGGCCATCATGGCGACGTGCAACCGCCTTGGGGTTCCTGTCGTTCCGCGTGGCGCCGGCACGTCGCTTGCGGGCGGCTCCTTGCCAACCGCAGATAGCGTGATCCTTGGCACCGCGCGACTGAACCAAGTCTTGGACATCGACACGGCCAATCGCTGCGTCTCGGTGCAAACGGGTGTGACTAACCTGGCTGTTTCCGGCGCGGTGGTCGATGACGGGTTCTTTTACGCGCCCGATCCGTCATCGCAACTGGCCTGCGCCATTGCTGGCAACATCGCCATGAACTCCGGCGGCGCGCATTGCCTGAAATACGGCGTTACGACAAACAACCTGATGGGCGTCACGCTGGTTCTCACTGATGGAGAGGTCGTGACGCTTGGCGGCAAGCATCTCGATGCGGCGGGCTTCGACCTTCTGGGTTTGATCTGTGGATCAGAAGGCCAGCTTGGCGTGGTGACAGAGGCGGTGCTCAAGATCCTGCCCAAGCCAGAGGGCGCACGCCCCATACTGATAGGCTTTGACGCCGCTGAAACTGCTGGGGCCTGCGTGGCCGCCATCATCAAGTCCGGCCTCCTGCCTGTGGCGATTGAGTATATGGACCGGCTGTGTATATCAGCTGTGCGCGAATTTTCGGGCGCGGATTACCCCGAAACCGAAGCCTTGCTGATCGTCGAAGTCGAAGGGTCCGAGAGCGAAATCGACGTGCAACTGGACCGCATCGCCGCCATTGCGCGTGACCTGAACCCTGTCGAGCTGCGCCAAAGCGCGAGCGTCGAGGAATCCGCCCTGATCTGGGCCGGACGCAAGGCTGCCTTTGGCGCGATGGGGCGTATCAATGACTATATGTGCCTTGATGGGACGGTTCCCGTGGATCAGCTTCCCTTTGTTCTGAAACGCATCGGCGAGCTTTCTGACCAATACGGGCTGCAATGCGCAAACGTGTTCCACGCCGGAGACGGCAACATGCATCCGCTCATTCTGTTTGATGCGAATAAACCCGGCGATCTGGAAACTGCTGAGGCGTTCGGCGCGGACATTCTTCGACTTTGCGTTGATGTCGGCGGCTGTCTGAGCGGTGAGCACGGCGTGGGGATCGAGAAGCGCGATCTGATGGTGGACCAGTTCACACCCGAAGAACTGGACATGCAGATGCAGGTCAAGGACGTCTTTGACCCAAGCTGGATTCTGAACCCGGCCAAGGTTTTCCCGCTTGAGGTCTCTGCCTCGCGCCGTAATCCGCGGAGGGCGGCATGACACAGGTGCACCAGCCCAAAAGCGAAGCCGACATCGCAGAGATTGTGCGCGCAGGTCAGACTCTTGAGATCAAAGGCGGCGGAACGCGGTCTGGTTTAGGCCCTGCAATAGACGCCGATGCTGTTCTGTCGACGCAATCCCTCTCTGGCGTCACATCTTACGACCCTGGCGCGCTCAACATTGTTGTGGCCGCTGGCACGCCCGTAGAAACTGTTGTTTCGACCCTCACCGCCGAGGGCCAGTACCTGCCATTTGAGCCGGTCGACCACCGCTTTCTTCTCGGCTCTTCTGGCGCGCCGAGTATTGGTGCCATTGTTGCGGGCAATATTTCCGGATCGCGCCGCATTCTGACGGGTGCGTGCCGCGACAGTCTGATTGGTGTGCGCTTTGTAAATGGCGTGGGTGAGGCCATCTCGAACGGTGGTCGGGTGATGAAAAACGTCACCGGCTATGACCTGGTAAAGCTCCTTTGCGGGTCTTGGGGCACGTTGGGTGTTCTCACCGAGGTGTCCTTCAAAGTACTGCCCAAGCCCGAGCGGGCGACCACGCTTCAAATCGACGGCCTTGACATTTCACAGGCGGTGCAAGCGATGGCCGCAGCTCTTAGCTCCCCGTTCGAAGTGAGCGGGGCAGCGCATGAGCCGGGGCCGGACAGTCGAACCTATATTCGGGTCGAAGGCTTTGATGCACAGGTCGATTACAGAATTGGCAAGCTGAAGACATTGATCGGAGGCGACGAGGCTCTGATCGAAGGGGACGCGCATTGCGACCTTTGGTGCAAGATCCGCAACGCCAAGGCATTTGCCGGCGACGACCGATCTGTTTGGCGGATTTCCGTGCCGCCGTCAGAGGCTCCGCGTTTTGTCGAAGCGATTGGCGCGAAGACGAATGCCAATATGCTGCTCGACTGGGGCGGTGGGCTTATTTGGGCGTCACTCGATGCTCATTTGGGTGCGGCCCCCATCCAAAGCGCGATTGACCAGGCTGGCGGGCACGCGACCCTCACGCGTGGCAACGAGTCATTGCGTGGATCCGTGAATGTACTGCGCCCGGATGGGCCGCGGATTGCCGCGCTGGAGGACGCACTGCGCCGTAAGTTCGACCCCAACGGCATTCTGAACCCTGGCCGGATGGCTGCGTGAGACAGGCTGACCCATGCAAACCAATTTCTCACCCGAACAGCTGACCAACCCGAGTTTCAAACGCTCGAACGAGGTTTTGCGGTCCTGCGTGCATTGCGGGTTCTGCACGGCCACTTGCCCGACCTACCAGGTTTTGGGCGACGAGCTCGACAGCCCGCGCGGGCGCATCTACCTGATGAAGGATATGCTCGAAAACGAGCGTGTGCCAGACAAGAAGACCGTCACGCATATCGACCGGTGTCTGTCGTGCCTGGCCTGTATGACAACCTGCCCCTCGGGCGTACACTACATGCATCTCGTTGATCACGCGCGCGAATACATCAACGAGAATTACAAGCGCAGCTGGGATGAACGGGCCTTGCGCTGGATCCTGGCGCGCATCCTGCCCTATCCGACCCGCTTTCGTGTGGCCTTGCTGCTCGCCAAGATCGGACGCCCGCTCCGGCGCTTTGTGCCGGATGCACGCCTCCGAGCGATGCTGGAGATGGCCCCGCGTGTCATCCCGCCAGTAAGCCGCAACGACGACGCCCAGACCCATGTCGCAGAAGGCCCACGCCGCAAACGCGTGGCGCTAATGACAGGCTGCGCGCAGAAAGCGTTGAACACCGACATCAACGACGCGACCATCCGCTTGCTGCAACGTCATGGCTGTGACGTGGTCATCGCCGACGGGGCAGGCTGCTGCGGAGCGCTCACCCACCACATTGGCAAAACCGACGAAAGCCACGCCACGGCCGCGGCCAACATCAAGGCCTGGGTGGCCGAGATGGATGGCGACGGGCTTGATGCCATCGTGATCAACACCTCTGGCTGTGGCACAACGGTCAAAGACTACGGGCACATGTTCCGTGACGGCCCGTTGGCACAGGACGCGGCCCGCGTTTCGGCGATTGCCAAGGACATCTCCGAGGTCATGATCGACATCGGGTTGCAAGAGCCGGTGCACGCCGCCCCGCTCCGCGTGGCCTATCATGCGGCCTGCTCGCTTCAGCACGGCCAGCAGATCAAGACCTATCCGAAAGACCTGCTTCGATCCGCTGGCTTCGAGATTGTTGAACCCGCAGAGCCGCATCTCTGTTGCGGGTCCGCAGGCACGTACAATCTGTTGCAGCCCGAGATCTCTCAGAAGCTCAAAGAGCGCAAAGTGCGAAATCTGGAGGCAACAAAGCCGGACATCATCAGTGCCGGGAACATCGGCTGCATGATGCAAATCGGGTCGTCGATTGGCGTGCCCGTGGTGCACACCGCCGAGCTGCTGGATTGGGCGACCGGAGGACCGATCCCAGCAGCGCTGACCGATGAGGGTCAACAGCGTGTTCGGCACGTGGTGTCGTTCCGCATGCCGACAGACGCACACCCACAGGCGGCGAAGTAGCCGCGCAGAGCCCAGAACACCAACCAACTGCGAAGACACATTCGCAAAAACCATGTTAAACACGGAGGAAAGACATGAAAAAGACACTGATCGCAGCAACAGCGAGCGCCGCCTTGCTCGGCGGAGCTGTTCAAGCACAAGAAACGCTGGAAATGACGTCGGCGTTCGGGAAAAACTTGCCCATTCTCGGCACGGCCGCCGTCGATTTTGCCAATAACATCAACTCGATTTCTGAAGAAGTTGAATTCGAACATTTTGACCCCGGCAAACTGGTCCCGGCATTGGAAGCGCTTGATGCGGTCTCCGGCGGCTCAGTTGACGCGGCCTACGCCACCTCGGGTTATTGGCAGGGCAAGATCAACGCGGCATCCTTGTTCGCGGCGGTTCCTTTTGGTCCCGAGGCGGGCGAGTTCCTGGGCTGGGTCCTCTATGATGACGGGGCAAAATACTGGCAACAAATGTATGACGACAATGGCTACAACGTCGTCGCCTTGCCTTGCGGTATTATTGCGCCCGAAACTTCGGGCTGGTTCAAGAAAGAGATCAACTCGGTTGAAGATCTTCAGGGCCTGAACATGCGTTTCTTTGGGCTTGGCGCAAAAGCAATGCAAAAGCTGGGCGTCTCCACGTCGCTTCTGGGCGCGTCCGACATCTTCCCCGCGCTGGAACGTGGCGCGATTGACGCGACCGAGTTCTCGATGCCCCGCATCGACGCGCGCCTTGGCTTCCACAAGATCGCCAAGTTCAACTACTTCCCCGGCTGGCACCAGCCCGCGACACTCTTTGAGTTGCTGATCAACCGGGACGTATGGGAAGACCTGGACGAAATCGCGCAAAACCAGATCCGCGTGGCGTGCCTCGCGACGATCACCACCAACTACGCCGAAGGCGAGGCGACCAACTACGCCGCCATGCTCGACAACGTTGAAAACAACGGCGTGACCATCAAGCAGTGGCCCCAGGAGATGCTGGACGCTTTTGAGGGTGCCTGGAACGAAGTGGTCGCAGAACTGGCCGCAGACGACCCGTTCTTCCAGGAGGTCTGGGCCGACCTTCAGGACTATCGCGAAGGCTATCAGACCTGGCAGACCATCTATCTGCCGCGAAACTGATCCTGACTTTTTGAAAGAATAACGCTGGCCCCACTGGGGCCCCCGTTCAAACACGACCGAAGGCAGGGGAGGGCCAAAAATGCCGGGTAATTCAGACATCACACTTGAACAGTCACTGGCGATATCGGATCCGGGTGAAAAAGACCGCGAATTGCAGTCCTGGGGGGATCGCGTCGTCATTCATTGTGGCAACGTGACGGCGTGGTTGTTTCCTTTGTTGATCGTGGCCATCTGCACGCAGGTCGTGATCCGCAAGATGGGCGTCAACCAGGCCTGGCTCGACGACGCGCAATGGTGGATGTACGGCTTTGCGATGACGGTTGGCTTTGCCTATGCGATCACGACGCAAAGCCACGTCCGCGTCGATATTCTTCACCAGAACTTTTCGGCAGAGAAGAAAGCGCGCGTTGAAGTCTTTGCGCTTGGCTGGCTGCTCCTGCCGTTTCTGCTGATCATGATGGATATCCTGTTTCATTATGGCTGGACGTCATTTCTTGCACGCGAAGGCTCGGACAGCCCCAACGGGCTGCATGGCTTGTACCTTCTGAAAATGTCCCTGCCGCTGCTGTTTGGTCTGGCCGCATTGGCGAGTATCTCCATGCTGGTCCGGCATCTGAAGACACTAACGTCGCCAAACCTGCTAGCCATTCTGATTGGCGGTTTCCCTGCTGCATGGTTCGCGGCAGAGCGGTTCTGCTTCTATGTGCTGTGGTGGTTTGTGTGCGCAACAAACGCAGAAATCGCGCCACGTCGCATTTCTCGCGAACCGCTTCTGGAACCGACCATGTGGTACGGCTTGGCGCTGGTTTTGATCCTGATGATCGCCAGTTTTGTCCTGAGCCGTCGCGCAGCAAGAAAAGGATAAATTACTATGGAAATACTGTCTCTCCTCGGTTCGGTCATGGACCTGAACCACTGGATGGTCCTGGCGATGTTCCTGGGCTTCATCTTCCTGCTGTTCCGTGGCGTACCCGTGGCGTTCGCCCTAGTCGGTATCAGCCTGATCTTTGTTGTGATCGGTGAGTTTGTCCTGGACCCCAACCGCAAGATCATAGGCGAGTTCATCGATTTCAAATCGGTGAAACTGACCTACACAAAGCTGAGCGCAAACGCGGGCCGCTTCTTCGGTGGCATCATTAAGAACCCCGTACTGGTGGCTCTGCCCATGTTTATCTTCATGGGGCTGATGCTGGATCAATCCGGTGTTGCACAACGCATGATGAAGTCGATGCAAGTGCTCTTTGGCGCAATGCGCGGTGGCCTGGCGTTGTCAGTCATGCTGATCGGGATCATCCTGGCCGCCTCAACGGGTGTGATCGGGGCGTCGGTTGTCCTGCTGGGTGTTATGGGTATCCCGGCGATGATGTCGCAGAACTACCACAAGCCTATCGCGGCCGGAACGGTCGCAGCTTCGGGTACGCTGGGCATTCTTATCCCGCCCTCAATCATGTTGGTGATTATGTCGGACCAGCTGGCGATCAGCCTGGGTGACTTGTTCATGGGCGCTTTGTTCCCCGGTTTGCTGTTGGGCGCACTCTACATCACGTTCATCGTGGTTTTGGGTTTTGTTAAACCCGACTGGATGCCGCTGCCCGAAAACCGCGAGCCGGTGTCGAAGAAAGTCATCTTGGACGTTTTCTGGTCCGTGGTGCCGCCCTTCGCGCTGATCCTGTTGGTACTGGGTTCGATCTTTTTCGGGCTTGCAACCCCGACCGAAGCCTCAGGTCTGGGCGCCGCGGGTGCCACGTTGCTTGCGCTGGCGAAACGCAATCTCAACCTGAAGGTTTTCAAGGACGTCATGCGGCAAACGCTCAATACCTCGGGCTATATCGTCGGGATCTTTATCACAGCGGCCTTCTTTGCCTTTGTTCTGAGGCGCTACAACGGGGACGCGATCATCGAGAACATCGTACTGGGCTCGTTTGACAATCCCTACATGGTCGTCGCCTTTATCCTGTTCATCATTTTCCTGCTGGGCTTCCTGCTGGACTGGATCGAGATCACGCTGATCATCATGCCGCTGATGCTTCCGGTGGTGCTGTCGCTGAACATCCCGGTCGAAGGTTACGGCGTGGTGGGCGACCCATCGGTCGTCTGGTTCGCGATCCTTGTGGCGGTGACGTTGCAGACGTCGTTCCTGACCCCGCCAGTTGGATTTGCGCTTTTCTACCTCAAAGGCGTGTGCCCGCCGGGCGTGACCCTGTGCCATATCTATCGCGGCGTGATCCCGTTCGTGCTCTTACAGCTTCTTGGACTGGCCATTGTCTTTGCCAACCCGGAAATGACGACATGGCTTCCAGCCTTGGCCTACGGAAACTGATCTTCTTTAGGCCGTGGCGGCGCCTGTTGCTGCTGCGGCCAAAAACCATGGAGTTTTGACATGAACAACGATGCGCTTGCTTATCACGAAAAGGGTCGCCCGGGAAAACTCGCCATCCTCCCGACCAAGCCTCTTGGCAATCAAAGGGACCTCGCACTGGCCTACTCGCCCGGCGTCGCGGATGCCTGTTCTGCGATTGTGCACCGCGCGTCGGACGTGTCGAAGTATACCGCTCGAGGTAACTTGGTGGCGGTTGTTTCCAATGGATCAGCGGTCCTTGGTCTCGGCAATATCGGAGCTTTGGCCTCTAAGCCCGTGATGGAAGGCAAAGCCGTCCTGTTCAAAAAGTTCGCTGACATCGACGTGTTCGACATCGAGATCGACGAAAGCGATCCGGATGTCTTGGCTGACACGATCCGTCGGTTGGAACCCACCTTCGGCGCGATTAACCTGGAGGACATTAAAGCCCCCGATTGCTTTGTTGTGGAAGACCGGCTCAAGGCCGAAATGGGCATTCCGGTGTTCCACGATGATCAGCATGGTACGGCGATTGTCGTGGCCGCCGCGATCGTGAATGGCCTGCATCTGGTGAAAAAGGACATCGCGGACGTCAAGCTTGTCTCAACCGGTGGCGGCGCGGCGGGTATCGCGTGTTTGAACCTTCTGATGGATTTAGGTCTCAAACGGGAGAACATCTGGCTCTATGACATTGACGGTCTGGTTTATGAGGGCCGTGCCGCCGATGCGCAAAAGGCCGCCTTTGCCCAAGGGGATACACCGCTGGCCATGGATGAGGCGATTGCCGGTGCGGATGTCTTTTTGGGCCTGTCTGCCCCCGGCATTCTGTCGGCGGAGCACTGCGCAAAGATGGCGCCGGACCCAATCATCATGGCGTTGGCAAACCCTGTACCGGAGATTGACCCGGATGTCGCGCGCAAGGTTCGTCCGGACGCTATTCTCTGCACAGGCCGCACGGATTACCCGAACCAGGTCAATAACGTGCTTTGCTTCCCATTCATTTTCCGAGGCGCGCTGGATACCGGCGCGACCGAGATCAATGCGGCCATGAAACGCGCCTGTGTCGAAGCCCTTGCTGCACTTGCACGCGCGGGGTCAACGGATGAGGTCGCGCGGGCATACGGCGAACAAGGCCTTCAGTTTGGTCGTGACTACATTCTGCCAAAGCCTTTTGATCCACGGCTGCTGTGCGCCTTGGCCACAGCAGTAGCCAAAGCCGCTATGGACAGCGGTGTCGCGACCCGTTCGATTGAGGACCTGGACGCCTATCGCGCAGGCCTTTCGCGCTTTGTCTACAGATCAAGCTTCTTGATGCGCCCTCTTTTCGATGTCGCCCGTGCGGCGCCGCGCAAAGTGATCTTTGCCGAAGGCACAGACGACCGCGTTTTGCGCGCCATTCAAAGCGCATTGGACGAAGGTGTCGCAACACCCATTGCCACTGGCGATCCCAAGCGGATTGCTGAGAAGTGCAAAGAGCTTGGCCTGCGTGTGCAGCCGGACCGCGATTTTGAAGTGTTCTGTCCTGACAACAAAGTTGTGAAAGAGAACTTAATCGCCAAACTTCATTCGCTGCGCGCACGTGACGGTATGTCGCCCAAGCTGGCACGAGAGATGTTTCTGTCCAGCGGCACAATTGCGGCAGCGATGGCCGTTCGAGAAGGGGACGCCGCCAGTCTCATATGCGGTGCGTCGGGCGACTATGACACCCATCTGGATCGAGTGTCACAAATACTTGGAAAAGACGTCGATACCGCGGCAAGCTTGACCCCGCTGATCCTTGACACAGGAACGGTCTTTGTGGCGGACGGCTTTGTAAATTACGAACCTTCCGCAGAAGATATTGCACAGATTTGCCAGATGGCGGCAGAACAAGTTCGCGACTTTGGGCTCGTCCCACGCGTGGCTTTGATCAGCCACGCGAACTTTGGCGCAAACACAAGCGCAAGTGCCGCTCGTATGCGCGCCGCTGCGCAGCATTTGGCCGATCTCAATGTCGCCTTTGAGTTCGAAGGCGAGATGCAGTTGAATTTGGCTTTTGACCAGTCCGCCCGCGATCAACTGTTACCGTGCGCCAGGCTGACGGATCGCCCAAACATACTTGTATTCCCAAGCATGGATGCGGCACGCGCAACCATCGATGCGCTGGTGTCGCTTGCGGATGCTGAACCAATCGGACCGATCCTGTTAGGCTACGGTGGCAAAGCCAATGTTGTTGCCCCGAACGTCACGGCGCGGGGCCTGCTCAACGTTGCAGCAATGGCCAGCGCAGGGAGGATTTAGTGGTGTTCGATAGCCATGAGCCTGTGTGCGCCAACCATATATCAATTCTGCAGTCTTATGTCGGCGGATGTTGGGTGAACAGTTCAGGCGACCGATTACATCTTCTCGCTGACCCAAACACTGAGCAAAACGTAGGCCATCTCGTACCGGCATCGCTAGACTGCGTGGGGGCCTCTATTGCTGCCGCAAACGAAGCGTTTGCTGACTGGTCAGTCACTTCCCGACGTGTTCGAGCAGACATCTTGAAAGCCATGATTGATGGCATCGCCGCCAGACAAGGCACGTTCGCACAGACCATTAGTCAGGAAATCGGTTCTCCCATCGATTTCGCCCGTAATGCGCAAGTTGGCACCGCCCTCAACCATCTTCGTGCGATACGCGACGCATTGTTGTCCAATAAAGAAGACACTCTCTTGGCCAATGATCCACAACATCGGGTGCGATACGAGCCAATCGGAGTTGCCGGACTGATTACACCGTGGAATTGGCCCCTTAACCAAGTTGTATTAAAGGTGGGCGCTGCTCTCGCCGCAGGGTGCACTGTCGTTCTCAAACCATCGGAATTTGCCACCCGAACGGCCGTGTTGTTCGCCGAGGTTTTGGCGGATATCGACCTTCCCCCCGGGGTGTTCAACCTTCTTGTCGGGGATGCTCAAACTGGCGAGGCGCTCGTATCTGATCCAGGTGTCAGCGTCGTGTCGTTTACAGGCTCTTCCAAGGCCGGAAGCACGGTTGCATCCATTGCAGCGAGGCACTTTGCACGGACGTCAATGGAGCTTGGAGGGAAATCCCCCAACCTTGTGTTTGCGGACTGCGATATAGAAACTGCATTGCGCCAAGGCCTTGCGCATTGTTTTCGAAATTCGGGCCAATCTTGCAATGCTGCATCTCGAATGCTTGTCGAACGGCCAATCTATGAACAAGCGATCGAACTGGCCGGTCAAATAGCCAACGAAATGCGGGTCGGCCGACCGTCCGAGGAAGGACCTCACCTTGGGCCGTTGGTGAACCAGAAGCAATTTCAACGGGTTCAAACCTACCTCAGCCAAGGTGTGACCTCTGGTGCACGGTTGTTGGCGGGTGGGCCCGGTCGACCGCCGGGTCTTGAAACGGGTTTCTATGTGCGGCCAACCGTTTTTGCAGATGTTGGGCTAGAGAACCGCTTGTTCCGGGAAGAGATTTTCGGACCTGTCTTGACGATGACCCCGTTCTGCGACGAAGACCAAGCCATCTCGCTTGCTAACGCATCAGACTACGGGTTGGCCGCTTACATCCAGACAAGCTGCGAAAGTCGCGCTGATCGCGTGTCCCGCCGTTTGCGCGCCGGAATGATACAGGTGAACGGCACAAGTCGCGCTCAGGGCGCACCTTTTGGAGGCTACAAAGCGTCTGGAAATGGGCGGGAGGCTGGTCTTTGGGGACTCCGGGCATTTCAGGAGATAAAGTCGATTAGCGGCTCCAGATTCTTTGAAACGCCCAGTTAGTCTGCTAAAAATCAGAGTAAATTGGCTTTTCCGGCTCTGTCAGAATAAACCGCCTTGCCTGATTTCGATAGGGAACATAGCTTTTTAGCCATGCCTAATCCTTTATCTTTCCGCTATTTCAAAACCAGTCCAGAGATCATCCAACTTGCAGTTATGCTGTATGTGAGGTTCCCACTCTCACTGAGAAATGTTGAAGACCTCCTGCATGAACGCGGTGTCGATGTGAGCTATGAATCTGTTCGGTACTGGTGGCATAGATTTGGTTCTCAGTTTGCAAGCCAGATCAAGAAGCGCAGGGCAGGGGGAATACTGTCCAGTAATTGGAAATGGCACTTCTGTTAAAGACCCGATGCTTTAGCTCGTTTGTCCGACAGCACCCTTGGCTTCGTTATCGCGGCATAAATCTTATGGATAAG
>CAXQKF010000493.1:0-6450 GCA_964224285.1 Donghicola sp.
GCCTCGCGTTCCGGCAGGGTTTCCCCGATGCAGATCAGGGGGATCAAGCCGTGACGCACAGCGGCTTCGGTTTTCAGACCAACGGTTTCGTCGGTTTCGCCAAAGTGCTCGCGGCGCTCGGAATGGCCCAGTTCCACGATGTCGAGGTTGCAGTCCTTGAGCATCAGGGGGGACACTTCGCCGGTCCACGCGCCCTGATCGGCCCAGTGCATGTTCTGCGCGCCCACTTTGACAGAGGTTCCGGCCAGCACATCCTTGACCTGACGGACATTGGTGAACGACGGGATCACAAAACGCTGGATGCGTTCGTCGCGCCCGCCATCTGCGGCTGCCAGAGCCTCGGCAAAGACCATCGCCTCGGCGAGGGTTTTGTTCATTTTCCAGCTTGTGCCGATCCAGAATGGGGCGGTCATATCAGTGTCCTTTAGTTGGCAATGGTCAGAGCCACCCCACCCGCTGCCAGCGCATCCCGCGCCGCGTCAGAGGGGGTGTCATCGGTAATAATCGCGGCATAGTCGGTCAGGTCACACAGCTTGTGCAGCGCCGTGCGGTCAAAGCGGGCGTGGTTCACCAGAAGGCAGCTTTGCGTGGCCGACGCCTGCATGGCGCGCTTGGCACGCACGACCTCGTCATCCATGTGGAACGCCTGCATCCCCGACACAGCAGGGACCGAGATAAAGGCGATGTCCGCCCGCAGCCGCTCCAGCGCGCATTCTGTCACCACCCCGAAATAGGCGTTGAACTTGGCCGAGTACGTCCCGCCAAGGGCGATCAAGGTGATCCCCGCCTCGTCCCGCAGGGCATCGATTACAGCCGCGTTGTTGGTGATCACGGTTAGCGGGCGCTTTTCCACCAGACGGCGGCCCAGAACGGCGGCGGTCGATCCATCGTTGACCATGACGGTCATGCCGGGCTCGACCAGCTTCAGCGCCTCAGTCGTCATCCGGTCCTTGGACGCGCCGCTGCGGCGTTCACGGAACCGGAAATCGGATTCGAACTGGGTGCCGGCCTCGGTCGTAGCGCCGCCACGGATTTTGCGCAGAACGCCCGCCTGCTCCAGCTCGTCCAGATCGCGGTGGATGGTCATTTTCGACACAACAAACCGCGTCGCCAGATCATCCAGATCCACCGATCCCTGCTCGACCAACAGGTCCATGATCGCTTGTTGGCGCTCGTCGCGTTTCATTGTTCAAACCTTTGGCTGCTTCACTTTGGGATCAAATACCCCAGCGCAGCGTCGGATGCAGTCGTAACATCAAACATAACATGATCAACATACTTTTTGTGATTTTGTGATTTTTCTTGTTACGAGTCAGTTTGGGCGCTAACACCCACCACAACGAAGGAGGATTCCCATGCCCAAAGACGTTCTGGTGGCCGACAAGGCTGCGATTGATCCCGAAACCTTTGCTCTGGCCAACTGCATCCGCGCCCTGTCGATCGACGCGGTCGAGGCTGCGAACTCCGGCCACCCCGGCGCGCCCATGGGCATGGCCGATGCAGCCACCGTGCTGTTCAAGAATCACCTGAAATTCGACGCGACCAACCCCGATTGGCCCGACCGTGACCGCGTTGTGCTGTCGAACGGCCACGCGTCCATGCTGCTCTATTCGCTGCTGCACTTGACCGGATACGCGGACATGACGCTGGAGCAGATCAAGAACTTCCGCCAGAAGGGCGCGATCACCGCAGGCCACCCCGAATACGGCCATGCCAAAGGGATCGAGACCACCACCGGCCCCCTTGGCCAAGGCATCGCGAACGCCGTCGGCATGGCCATGGCAGAGCGCCGCTTGGCCGACGAATTCGGCAGCGACGTCGTGGATCACCACACCTACGTTTTCCTTGGTGACGGCTGCCTGCAAGAGGGCATCGGCCAAGAGGCGATTTCGCTGGCCGGGCACCTTGGCCTTGGCAAGCTGATCGTGCTCTACGATGACAACGAGATCACCATTGATGGCCCGACCTCGGTGTCCTTTAGCGAGGACATCCCTGCCCGTCTGGCCGCTTGTGGCTGGCACGTGCAGTCCTGCGACGGCCACAACCCCGCAGAACTCGACGCCGCCCTGACCGCTGCCAAGACGGAAACCACGAAACCCAGCCTGATCGCGATGAAAACCGTGATCGGCTTCGGCTCCCCGAAAAAGGCAGGCACTGCCAGTTCGCACGGCTCGCCCCTTGGCGCGGACGAAGCGGCAGCGACCAAAGCAGCACTGGGTTGGGGCCACGCGCCGTTCGAAATCCCCGCAGACCTGCTGGACCAGTGGCGCGCCATCGGCACCCGCGGCGCGGATGCGCGCCAGGCGTGGGAAGCGCGTCTGGCAGCCAAAGACGCCGACACCCGCACCGAGTTCAGCCGCCGCCTGACCGGCCAGCTGCCCGATGCCTACAAAACCGCCATCGCCAAGGCCCGCGCCGCCCTGTTCGCGAACCCGCAAAAGGTCGCGACCCGCAAGGCCAGCCAGATCGCAATAGAAGCCATCACCCCCGTCCTGCCCGAAATGATCGGCGGCTCGGCGGACCTGACCGGCTCGAACCTGACCCGCGTTCCTGCGGTTGATAGCCAGTTCACCGCCGCGCAATCGGGCCGCTATGTCGGCTACGGCGTGCGTGAATTCGCGATGGGCGCGGCGATGAACGGCATGCTCGTCCACGGCGGCCTGCGCCCCTATGGCGGCACCTTCATGGTGTTCTCGGACTATGTCCGCAACGCGATCCGCCTGTCCGCGCTGATGGAGATCCCGACCGTTTACGTGATGACCCACGACTCGATCGGCCTTGGCGAAGACGGCCCGACCCACCAGCCGGTCGAACATCTGGCCTCGCTGCGCGCTATGCCGAACCTCTTCACCTTCCGCCCTGCGGATGTTGTGGAAACGCTGGAATGCTGGGACATCGCCATGCGCAGCGCCAAGACCCCGTCGCTGCTGGCCCTGTCCCGTCAGGGCGTGCCCCAACTGCGCCTAGAGGAAACGAACGAGAACCTCTCGGCCAAGGGCGCCTACGTCCTGCGCCAGTTCGGCGAGGGACGCGACGTCACCCTGATCGCCACCGGCACCGAAGTTGCCTTGGCCGTCGAGGCTGCCGAAGCCCTGCATGCGGGCGGACAATCGGTTGCAGTTGTATCGATGCCAAGCTGGGAGTTGTTCGAAGCCCAAGATGATGATTATAAGGCCGCGACTCTGGGCAATGCTCCGCGTATCGCCATCGAGGCCGCAGCCAAGTTCGGTTGGACCCGCTATGTGGCCAGCGAAGACGATGTGATCGGCATGACCAGCTTCGGCGCGTCGGCTCCGGCAGAGGAGCTGTACGAGCAATTCGGAATTACCAAAGAGGCGATCATCGCCCGTGCAAACGCACTGACCGCCTAATCAGGAGAGAGCCCATGAAATTCTTCGTCGATACCGCTGTTGTCGAGGACATCAAAGAACTGAACGACTACGGTCTGCTGGACGGTGTGACCACCAACCCCAGCCTGATCGCCAAGTCGGGCCGTGACTTCAAAGAAGTGATCGCGGAAATCTGCGCACTGGTCGAAGGCCCCGTTTCCGCCGAAGTCGCTGCCATGGACTACGACGGCATGGTTGCCGAAGGCGAGCACCTGGCCAAGATCGCCGACAACGTCGTGATCAAGCTGCCGCTGACCCTCGACGGTCTGAAAGCGTGCCGCTACTTCTCGCAGAAGGGCATCAAGACAAACGTGACCCTGTGCTTCAGCGCGAACCAGGCTCTTCTGGCCGCCAAAGCTGGCGCGACCTACATCAGCCCCTTCATCGGTCGTCTCGATGACATCAACATCGATGGCATGGAGCTGATCTCGGAAATCCGTGACATCTACGACAACTACGGCTTCGAGACCGAAATCCTGGCCGCGTCGATCCGCACCCCCAACCACGTCAAAGACGCGGCTCTGGTTGGCGCAGACGTTGCGACCATCCCCCCTGCCGTGATCAAGGGTCTGGCCAAGCACGTTCTGACCGACAAAGGTCTGGAGCAGTTCGCCAAGGATTGGGCCGCGACCGGTCAGTCCGTCCTGTAATCACAGGGCGACATTCCAAGAAAACAGCAAAGCGGCCAACGGGCCGCTTTTCCTTTTGGTCATGCTGTCGGGACGGTTAGGCCAGCAGGGCGCGGGCTGTCATCTCGTCTGTGATCAGACCGTTCAGCTGCCCGCTGCACAAGATGGCTGCGATGGCCTCGACCTTGCCCGGGCCGCCCGCGATGGCGACCACGCAATCCCCGTCATTCACCCGTGCGCCCAAAGTGCGCTGGGTCAGGTCCGTCTCCATCACCTGCCCTTCGGCGCTATAGAAGTGCCCCAGCATCTCGCCCCGCCCGCCTGCGGCAGCAATCTGGGTGATCTCTTGGGGCTCGATCATGCCGGAATTGACCAACTGCGCGCCCGCCTCGACCGTGCCGATGCCCACGAATTTCAGATCGGCTTTGTTGGCCATCTCGAACACGTCGGACACGCCGCGCTGGGTCAGCATGACCTCGCGATCCTCGACCGTGTTGGCAAAAAACGGGACCGGCATCATATACGCCGGTGCGCCAGTTTTCTCGGCCAGTTTGTGCATCACCTCGTGGGGGTTGGCGGCAAAGTTGCGAGTCAGGCCACCCAGCAAGGACACGAACCGCTGATCGCCCGTATCCATCCGCGGCAACAATTGCACCGCCGCCGCCAAGGTCCGTCCGTGGGCCAACCCGATCACATTGTATTCCCCGCGCTCCAGCTCGCGCTTCAGATAGCTGGCCCCGACCAGCCCGAGGGCGCGCAGGGGCAGCCCCTCTTCGCCCAAGTCGGGGGCCACCTCGCAAAACTCCAACCCGAACTTCTCGGCCAGCCGGACCTCCAGGTCGACGCACTCCACGATGTCCCCTTCGACAGTGACTTTCACCGCCCCTTCGGCAACGGCGCGGGCAATCAGGCGGTGGGCTTTGACCGACGGGATGCCGAGCTTTTTCGCGACAGCGGCCTGCGTGTGCCCGCCCGCGTAATGCAGCCAAGCGGCACGGATCGCCATGGACATCTCTGCTTCGTCGTTTGCGGTGCCTCTGGCCATGCTGCCCTCTGTTGTTATTTTTTACAGGTCAGGAACCATCTTACAGCACTGGCAGGATAGACAACAGGGTGGCAAATCGCTTTGCCACCCTGCCGGATCAATTAGATCTGGATTTCTGCGACCATCCGGACCGCCTGCGCCGCCTCGGCGCCCTTCTTGACGAAGTGGTCGAAGTAGAAGCTGGTGTGCTCCTTCGACGGCTGGAAGTGGTGCGGCGTCAGCGACACCGAATAGGTCGGCACGCCGGTTGCCATCTGCGCGTCCATCAGGCCGGTCACAACGGCCTGAGCCACAAAATCGTGGCGGTAGATCCCGCCATCAACGACCAGCGCCGCGCAAACGATGGCGTCGTATTTACCGCTTTCCCCCAGTTTCTTGGCCAGCAGGGGCATTTCGAACGCACCGGGCACGTCGATTGCGGTCACGTCATAGGCCGTGCCCGACGCATCCATATCGGCTTTGAACCCGACCAGCGCCTGATCGACGATGTCCGAGTGCCAACGTGCTTTGATGAAGGCGATATTCAGTTTTTCAGTCATGGAACCATCCTTGGTATTATCAAATGGTCCCAAGGCGATAGAAGCCACCGGCACCGCGCATAGCGGAACCACTGACCATCCTCTTCCATCCGGACTTTAACCGTCGGCCCCGGAATTTCACCGGATCTGCTAGACCCTGCCGCTGTGGCAGGCGCTCGCGGGCTATCACCGCCGGTGGGGAATTTCACCCCGCCCTGAGAACAGTACAGATGTGCCCGCCCCGCTGCCCAAGTGCAAGCGCCACAGGCGACTTTTTCGCGACAAATACGGCAAACGTCGTAGCGTCGTCGTTAAATGTGCAGGTCTTGCACCCCCGTATCGATATGCGGGGCCCAGAATGCGACGCTTTCGGCGATCTGGGGGATGACCTCGCGGTCGTTTGGCTCGCGCTCCTTGAAGGACAGTTCGAGGCATATTTCGTTGTCCTGCGCACCCCCTTCGGCAAAGGCCGCCAGCAGAGGTTCAGGCTGGATGCGCCCCTTGGCGTTGAACGCGGCGGTAAAGGGTCGGTGCCCCCCCTTGTCCATCAGCGACTGCTTGATATGGATAATCGGGCTAACCTGCGGCACGGCCCGCGCCCACGCATAGGGGTCAAAGTCATCGGGGTTGTCGCTGGTCACATCGCCATGGTCGATGTCCGCCATCATCCACATGGGGATCGCCATATCGGCGGCGGTCAGACGGTCCTGTAGTTTCATGCACTCGGCGATGGTTTCACCGACTTCGCGGCCAATGCTCATGGGCTCCCAGAACACATAGTCCAGACCCGCGCCCTTCGCGTGCTCGGCAACTTGGGCCCAGCAGTCGATGGCGGTTTTGATTAGGTCTTCGCGGCGGTTCGGGTTGTC
>CAXQKF010000494.1:0-10333 GCA_964224285.1 Donghicola sp.
GCGCGATGCGATGAACACCGCCGAAGGGAACTTCCCTGAGGGGGCCGAAAAATACTCGATCAACGAAATCAATTTCTCTGAGTTTCCGATCATCATCGTGAACCTGACCGGCGCTGTGCCCGAACGCACAATGAACCGTATTGCCAAGGACTTACAAGAGGACATTGAAGGCCTGGAGGCGGTTCTGGAGGCCGGTATCGCCGGCAACCGCGACGAGATGCTGGAGGTCGTGATCGACCCCCTGAAACTAGAGAGCTACAACGTCACCGCCGACGAACTGATCAGCGTGGTCCAGAACAACAACCAGCTGATCGCCGCGGGCGAAGTCAAGACGAAGCAAGGCTCTTTTGCGGTCAAGATCCCCTCGTCCTTTGACGAGCCGCGCGATGTCTACGACCTGCCCGTGAAAACCAACGGCGACCGTGTGGTGACCCTAGGCGATATTGCCGACATCCGCCTGACCTTCGAAGACCGCGAGGGCACCGCCCGTTTCAATGGCGAAAAGACCGTCGCCCTGCAGGTGGTCAAGCGCAAGGGCTACAACCTGATCGACACCGCCAACGAGGTCAAAGCCGTCATTAAAGAGGCCAGCGAAGCATGGCCCGACGATATGCGCGCCGCCGTGCAGGTGGGCAGCTCGAACGACCAGTCGCGCACCGTGGACAGCATGGTCAAGCAGCTCGAAGGGTCGGTACTGACCGCAATTGCGCTGGTGAGGATCGTCGTTCTGGCGTCCTTGGGCATCCGCCCCGCGCTGCTGGTGGGCTTCTCGATCCCGACGTCGTTCCTGCTGTGTTTCGCCATTCTTGGGGCGTCCGGTATCGCCATTTCGAACATCGTAATGTTCGGCCTGATCCTTGCTGTTGGGATGCTGGTGGACGGCGCGATCGTCGTGGTGGAATACGCGGACAAACGCATCTCCGAAGGCTCCGGCCCCATGCACGCCTATGTCGAGGCCGCCAAGCGCATGTTCTGGCCCATCGTCAGCTCGACCGCGACGACGCTCTGCGCTTTCCTGCCCATGCTGTTCTGGCCCGGCGTTCCGGGCGAGTTCATGGGGATGCTGCCGGTCACCCTGATCTACGTTCTGTCAGCCTCGCTGGTCGTCGCGCTGATCTACCTGCCCGTTCTGGGGGGCGTCTCTGGTCGCCTCAGCCGCACCTTCCACAACTCGGGCGAACGCCTGCGCCGCATCGCCCCTTGGTGGGTGCGTGTGCTGCTGGTTCCCCCGAGCCTCTATCTGGTCTTCCTCGGCGTTATGCAGACCCTGAACCCTGGGTATCTGACCGGCGGCCAAGGGGGCGGCAGCTTTGGCGCGTACCTGCCAGGGATCATGATCTTCCTCGTCGGTGCGGCCCTGTCGAGCATCACACTCGATGCCGCCCGCGTTGACTGGCGCCGCAAATCCAAGATCGACGCGGGCTACCGCCGTTCGGTCTTTGGCTGGTTCATGCACGGGATCGTCGCGAACCCGATCATGCCCTTGGTGGTGATCGGCGCCGTGATCTTCTTTGTGGTCTCGACCTTTGGCTACTACGGCGCGAACAACAAAGGGGTCGAGTTCTTTGTCGCCTCCGAGCCCGAGCAAGCGCAGGTCTACGTCCGCGCCCGCGGCAACCTGAGCCTGTCAGAGAAAGACGCGCTGGTCCAACAGGTCGAAGAGGTCGTGATCGCCCACCCCGGTGTGCGCTCTGTCTTTTCCTTTGCGGGGTCCGGCGGTCTGAACACCAACAACGGCGGCGCGCAGGCCCCATCAGACACCATCGGTCAGGTCCAGTTCGAAACCATCCCGTGGGAAGAGCGCGCGGACCGCGCCGATCTGGACGGCAACGTTGTGCTTGAGGAACTGACCACCCAGCTGAACCAGATCCCCGGCATTCAGGCCGAGGTGCTGGAACTGGCGATGGGTCCGGCCTCTGGCAAGGCGGTGCACATGCGTTTGACGGGCGACGACTGGGACGAACTGGTTGGCGCAACGCAAACAGCGCGCAGCTATTTCGAAACCCTGCCCGGCCTGACCCTGATCGAAGACACCCTGCCCCTGCCCGGCATCGACTGGCAGATCGACGTGGACGTGGCCAAGGCTGGCCGCTACGGCGCGAACGTGGCCGCCGTCGGTGCGATGGTGCAGCTGGTCACGAACGGCCTTCTGCTGGACACCATGCGCGTGGACTCCAGCGACGAAGAGATCGACATCCGCGTCCGCCTGCCCGAACAGGACCGCGTGCTGTCGACGCTGGATACGCTCAAGGTCCGCACCGCCGAAGGTCTGGTCCCGCTGGCGAACTTCATCACCCGCAAGCCCGTCGCGCAGTTGGCCGAGATCAACCGCGTCGATCAGAAGCGGCATTTCGACATCAAAGCTGACGTCGCCCCCGGACTGATGAAACTGGTCGAGGATGGCGAAATCACCGCCCTAGTGCAGGACCTGACCGTCCTGCCCGTAGGCGAACGCGGCCAAGCCTTTGCCAACAAGGGCGAGGTTCCCTACGGCCTCTATTGGCTGGCAGAGGGTGCAGATCGAGCCGCTGTCCGCGAGACCGTCGAAGGGGACACTGCCCTGATCCCCGTGAACGGCAACGAACGGATCGAGGCATTGAACGCATGGCTCGCCACCCAGCCCTTCCCCAGCGGGATCGAGGCCGAATGGACCGGCGATCAGGAAGATCAGGCGGAATCCGCGGCCTTCCTCCAGAGCGCCTTTGCAGGTGCACTGGGGCTGATGTTCGTGATCCTTCTGGCCCAGTTCAACAGCTTCTATAACTCGGTGCTGGTGCTGCTGGCGGTGATCCTGTCCACGGCTGGCGTCCTGATCGGGATGCTGGTGATGGGTCAGGCGTTCTCGATCATCATGACCGGTACGGGCATTGTCGCGCTGGCGGGGATTGTGGTGAACAACAACATCGTTCTGATCGACACCTATCAGGAGTTCTCGCGCTACATGCCGCGGATCGACGCGATCACCCGCACTGCCGAAGCCCGCATCCGCCCCGTTCTGCTGACCACCATCACCACGATGGCAGGCCTTGCGCCGATGATGTTCGGCCTCAGCCTCGACTTCATCAACGGCGGCTACTCGATCGACAGCCCCACCGCCTTGTGGTGGAAACAGCTGGCGACAGCGGTAGTCTTTGGTCTGGGGATCGCGACCGTGCTGACGCTGGTCTTTACCCCGTCGCTACTGGCCCTGCGCATCTGGACCGGTACCTACCTGCACTGGATTGCGAACCTGCTGGCCAAGATGTCACTGGGCAAAGGCAGCCGTGCCGCCCGCGATCTGGCGCTGGCCCGCGCAGCCAAACGGGTCAAGCACCCCGAAATCATCTGGGAGGTCGAGGACATCTCGGCCCCGATCCCCAAACCGGTCGGCACCATCCGCGCCGCAGAATAGAACAAAGCCGCCAAGCATCCTTGGCGGCTTTTTCATTTGCGATCTCATAGGGTCAGCGAATTACTCTGCCGCGACCTTTTCACTGTGGTACTGGTAGCGGTCCCGCAGATGGTCGGCCAAACGCACACAGACGCTGGCAATCATCAAGGTCGGGTTCGCGTGGCCACTGGTCGGGAACACCGATCCCCCCGCGATGTACAGACCGTCCACCCCGTGCACTTTGCAGTCGGTGTCCACCACTCCGGCCTCTGGATCCGTCGCCATGCGGGTGGTGCCCAGAGTATGCGCCATGTCGATGATCACGGCGTCCTCAGGGCGGTTGTCCCGCACCCAATCCACCAGATCGGGACGGGGCAGACCGCTTTTCTCCAGCTGGTCAGAAACGATATTCGCCAGATGCGCCAGCGTCGCACGGGGCTGATCCCCGACGCGCCACACGACCTTGGGCACGGGCTGGCCAAAGGCATCGACCTCGTCCGCCAGAACGACCCTATTCTCGGGGTTCGGGGGCTGTTCGGTCAGGGCATACATCTTGACGCCGGTGATCTTGTGCGGCACGCCGCGGGTCTCGAACTCTTCAACCACAAAGTTCGGGCTGATCCGCAGGGCCATGTTCGACACAAAGGTCTTGACCCCATGGGGCACCTTACCGCTCTGCAAGGCTTTCTGACCGACCGCCGCAACCACCAGCCCGATATTCGAGACAATGGACTTCAGGTCGTTCCATCGGTTGCTGGTGTCACGGTGCAGCAGACGGCGCAGGGCATCGAAAGGGTTGTCCTCGGCCCGCTCCATCAGGAAAAAGACCGAAGAGTTCAGCTTCTGGTTGGCCTCTTGATAGTCGTCCGTCATCGCAAGGCCGGGCATGTACATCAGCGCATGTCCCTTGTGACTCAGGGAATAGAAGCCGAACCGTTTCTTGATCGGACCAAGGGTTTCAAGTGGGAAGCGCCCCACCTGCCCGCCCGGATGGTCCATCAGGTAGCGGCCCACCTGATCAGAGTCATTCCCCAGCCCCGCAGGTTTCACATCGCGGGACAGCAGCAGCAGGCGCGGGTTCTCGATGGCGCTGGCGGCCAGAACCACGGTATCCGCCATCAATTCGCGGCGCGTCCCGTCGATCGAGCTGACCAGAACCCCTGTGGCCACATCGCCGGTGTCATTGGTCAGAACCTTCAGCACCGTGGCGTCGGTCACGAGCGTCACATTCGGGCGATCCACCAGCAGGAACTCTTCGCCGGCGCGATAGATGTCCATCGGGTCCACGCGCGACCGCGCGAACTGCCAGAAATAGGACCGCAGGTAATCAGGATCGAACGACGGCTGCGCAGGTTTGCGTTTTGCGACCTCCCAGAAATGGTCGTCATAGACGTTGGGGCCAAGGTTCAGAATTTCTGCGGCACGGTCGAAATAGGGCTCCAGGCTTTCGCGAGTGATCGGCCAGCCGGAATTGGGCACCCAATCGCGCTGATTGAAATCCATCTGGTCAAAGGTCGCCGATTTCCCCGCCCAAGCTATGCTGGACCCGCCAATGGTCCGGCATCGGACGCCGTATTCCTGAACTTCGGCCTTCCAGTAGACCGGCGTTTCCCCGTGGAAATCGCGGCGCATCTCGACCACCTCGTCAGAGGACAGGTCGCCTTCGTGGGCCGTGCGCAGCAGGGCTTCGGTTTCGGGCGACTCGGTCTTGCCTGCGCTTTCCAGAACCAGAACCTGTGCGCCTGTCTCGGCGAGTTCCGCCGCGACGGTCAGTCCGGCAGGTCCGGCGCCAACGATGATAAAATCAATATGCCCAAGATTTTCTTCTACGGCAGCCAGGGGCTTAACTGTGGTCATCGTGCCTCTCAAAATGCAGCGGGTTGCGGGCGAAAAAGACCGAAAATCGCTACACGTATTACGTAACTAATCAAATTAAATAGCTCGAACTATGAAAGGCAGTTTATACGCGGAAGCCGACCAGTTTAAGAAAAAATATCCTCAGAGTTGTATAATCCGCCAAATAAATAGGCCCTCTGTGTCCAATGCACAAAGGGCCTTGCCGGAATTCTTACAGATCAAGCGGCGTCCTGCTCCGCTGCCTGTTTCTGCCAAAGGCTTGCATAGCGGCCATTTTTCTCCAGAAGCTCGGCGTGGTTGCCCTGCTCGATGACCTCGCCATCTTGTAGAACAACTATCCTGTCCGCATCCGCGATTGTGGACAAACGATGGGCAATCGTGACGACAGAACGGCCTTTGGCCGCGTTTACCAAGGCGTCCTGAATGCCGCGTTCGGTCTCAGTGTCGAGCGCACTTGTGGCCTCGTCCAGCATCAGAATCGGCGGATTCTTCAACAATGTGCGTGCGATACCCACCCGTTGTTTCTCTCCGCCGGATAATTTCAGACCGCGTTCCCCGACCTGCGTGTCATAGCCATCCGGAAGGCGCATGACAAAGTCATGAATTTGCGCGGCTTTGGCGGCCTCGATCACCTCGGCATCGGTGGCACCTTCGCGTCCGTAGGCGATGTTATAGCGGATGGTGTCGTTGAACAGGACCGTGTCCTGCGGCACGACCCCGATGGACGCGTGCAGGCTGGACTGGCTCACGTCGCGGATGTCCTGACCGTCAATCCGGATGGCCCCGCTGCTGACATCGTAGAACCGGAACAGCAAACGGCTGATCGTCGACTTGCCAGAGCCCGATGGCCCCACGATCGCGACTGTCTCTCCGGCACCGATCGACAGAGAAACGCCCTTCAGCACCTCGCGCTCCGGGTCATAAGAGAAACGCACGTTTTCCAGCGTGATCTCGCCGCGGGTGACGCGCAGCTCTTTGGCGTCGGGTTTGTCGGTGACTTCGGGCGGCTGATCCAGCAGGCCGAACATCTCGCCCATGTCCACGAGGCTCTGGCGGATTTCGCGGTAGACCGTTCCAAGGAACCCCAGCGGGCTAGTGATCTGCACCATATAGGCGTTCACCATGACGAAATCCCCGACGGTCAGATCGCCGCGCTGCACGCCCAAGGCCGCCATGATCATCACCGCCGCCAAACCGACAGAGATAAAGAACGACTGCCCCGAATTCAGAAAGGCCAGCGAATAGCTCGTCTTGAGCGCCGCTTGCTGGTAGCCTGCCATGCTCTCGTCATAACGGGTGGCTTCGCGCTCTTCGGCGTTGAAATACTTGACAGTTTCGAAGTTCAGAAGGCTGTCGATGGCCTTCTGGTTCGCGGTCGTGTCTTCCTTGTTCATCTGGCGGCGCAGTTTCACGCGCCACTCGGTGACCACAAAGGTAAAGGTGGTGTAGGCCACCACGGTTCCCAGCACGATCAGCAGGTACCAGACGTCGAACAGGACCATCAACCAGACCGAGATGAGCAAGAGTTCGATGGTCAGCGGCCCGATGGACAGCAAGGTAAAGCGGAGCAGGAACTCAACGCCCTTGATCCCGCGTTCAATGATGCGGGACAGCCCACCGGTCTTGCGCGTCAGGTGATAGCGCAGGGACAGGTTGTGGATATGGCGGAAGGTCTCGTGGGCCAGCTTGCGTACCGCCCGTTGCCCCACGGGCGCAAAGAAGACGTCCCGCAACTGTTGCAGGGACACCGTCAGGAACCGCGCCGTCGCATAGATCACCGTAAGCGCCACCGCCCCAAGGGCGATCCCCGCCGCATCCGGCAGCTTCCCGTCCGGCGACAGAGTGTCCACGGCCAGCTTGTACATATAGGGCGAGGCCGTTGCGATCAGCTTGGCCACCAGCAGCGAAAGCAGCGCCAGAACCACCCGCACGCGGATCCACTTGGGCTCTTTGGGCCAGAGATAAGGGGTAACACGGCGCAAAACACGCCAGCCGCCGCTGCGTTCTTGGGCGGCGGTCGGGTCGGTCTGGGTTTCGGGGGGCATTCGGGCTCCGGTCTAGGTCTCGGGCAGAGAATAGATCGGCCCCCTGCCCTTGACCAGTGCGCGTCCGTCAGTCCCGAGGCAAATCAAAGATCTGACCGGGGTAGATCAGGTCGGGATCGCGGATCTTGTCACGGTTCGCCTCGAAGACGCGCACATAGAGCACGCCGTCGCCGTAGGTGTCGGAGGCGATCTCCCAAAGGGTCGATCCCGGCACCACGGTCGCGGTCACAGCGCCGCTCTCGTCACGGGGGGCGTCGGCCAGCACCGCTTCGCTCTCGCGGCGGAACGGGGTTTCCAGACGCGAGGCAACAGAGCCGTCCTCGGCAATCTCGTCCACGCGCAGGGTGTAGTTGCCGCTGTCGATCTCGGGCAGTTGCACGCGCCAGCTGCCGTTGTCGTCGATAGCGGTGGTGATCACAGGTTCGTTGTCCACGTAGACGCGCACGTGGCCCGCACCGGTGCTGCGGCCCGCAAGGTTCACCTCGCCCGCTGCGTCGTAGCTGATCACATCCAGCGCGACCTGTTCCATCAATTCAGGGGCAGAGCCACCGGGCTGCAGAACGCGCATCCCTTTGTCATCGGCCAGCAGAACGGTCGGCGCGCCCGGGGCGTCAGAGGCAATGGGCAAAGGCGCCGGAGCGGCAGGCGCGGCGGGATCTGCCATCGCGGTCTCCACGCCGGGCTGCGCAGGTGCATCGGTGCCAGCCTCGGGCACCGGCAGGGGCGTGCCGCCTTCGGCTGCGGTTTCTTGGGCGGGCGCAGGCAAGGACACAGGCGCAAGGATCACACGCTGGTTGCCTTGGGTGCCGTTCGCCTCGCCTTCGTAATGGGCCAAGGTCAGGACACGGGGACGCGGCGCAGGCGGCAGATCAAGGAAGCTGACGAACTTGCCGTCTGTCCCCACATCCGCGGTCGCCACACGGGCCCCGTCCACCAGAATGGCCAGCCGCAACCCTGCGGGCGCGCGGCCCGCAATCAGCGTGCTGCCGTTCGGCTCGACCCGCACCACATCAAACTGGAGCGCCGGATCAGAGGGCTCTGCCTCGGGCGTGTTGACCTCTGCGTGATCACTGGTGACGGCGGTATCTTCCATCGCATCGGGGGCCGACGCGACCTCAGCCTCGGGCTGCGCACCGCCATCGGTTTGGGCGTCAGCGACCGCCTCTGGGGACGTTTCCGCAGCAGGCTCTGTAAGCTCAACTTGAGACTCATTTTCTGCCGTTTCGGTCTGCGGATCGCCCGCTTTATCGCCCTTGAGAAAACCGGGCACATCCATATTCTCCGAGAACGCGAAAACCATCAGCAACGCAAAGACCACGCCACTGCCGACACCCATCAAAATTCTACGCAAACTGGTCATTCTGGAGCGGTTTCCCCGTTGTTCGAAGCGATCACGACGTATTGATCGAGGATACCAACGGGCTTAAACGGGGTCTAGGCGAATTCCCGCCGAAGGAGGCGACCCCATGTCCTTGTTTTCCGTTTGTGTCTTTTGCGGCGCACGTTCAGGCAAAAACCCAGCATTTGAAAGCGCCGCCGACGCGATGGGCAAAGCCATCGCCGCCGAAAACTGGCGTCTGGTCTACGGCGCCGGTGATGTGGGTCTGATGGGCGTCGTCGCCCGCAGTGCCCAAGCGGCCGGTGCGCAGACCTTTGGCGTGATCCCCGAGCACCTCATGAAATGGGAAGTCGGCAAACGCGATCTGTCCCAGTTCATCGTGACCGAGAACATGCACGAACGAAAGAAAGTGATGTTCATGAACTCGCACGCGGTCGTCGTACTACCGGGCGGCGCAGGGTCTCTGGACGAGTTTTTCGAAGTCCTGACCTGGCGGCAACTGGACCTGCATTCCCGCCCCATCATTCTGGTGAACACCGATGGCTATTGGGGCCCGCTGATGGACCTGCTCCATCACGTGGTTGATCAGGGCTTTGCCGCGGCGTCGATGCTGGAGTTTGTCTCGGTGGTGGACACCGTCGAGGACGCGGTCTTGCGCCTGCGCGACGCCGCCCGCGCCCCTGCGGTCGAATAGATCGCCAGCGCCGTCCAGATCATGCCAAAGGCAATGGCGTACCAGATGCCAAAGGGCTCTTTGAACAGCAGGACGGCGACCAGAAATTGCAGGGTCGGGTTCAGGTATTGCAGGATCCCGACCGTCGCCATGGGAATGCGGCGGCTGGCATAGCTGAACAGGATCAACGGGAAGCCCGTCAGCGGCCCCGAGAACAACAGCAGCGCCGTCTGGGACGCGCTGGTCATCGCCGTCCCGCCCTGCCACAGAACAACCAGAGAGATCGGGATCAACAGCACGACCTCGGCCGTCACGCTGACTACCGGCCCTACGTCCAACGTCTTCTTCAGAACGCCGTAGAACCCGAAACTGGACGCAAGGATCAGCGAAATCCAGGGCGCCACTCCCAGCCCCCAAGTCAACAGCGACACCGCCGCCGCTGCCAGCACCACAGCGACCGTCTGCCAGCGGTTCAGGCTCTCGGCGAAAAAGATGCGCCCTAGAACCACGGCCACCAGCGGAAAGATATAGTAACCAAGGCTGGCCTGGGTCGCGTGCCCCGTCGTCACCGAAAAGATAAAGAAGAACCAGTTCAGCGAGATCATCACCGAGGCCCCTGCGATGATAACCAAGGTCCGCTTGTTCCCCAGCGCCGCCGGCAACTGCGCGATCCGCCCCTGTATAATCAGCACCAGCGCAAAGAAGACCGCCGACCACAGCGTCCGGTGCGCCAGAATAGTCAGAGGCGGCACATCGGCCAGCTGCTTGTAGTAGATCGACGACAGCCCCCAGATCGTGCAGGCCCCGATCATCGCTAGAATACCGCGGACGGTCTGGGTCATGGCAGGCTCCTTGGGGTGGTCTGCCAGATGTCTGCGCCCCTATGCCGCCGATTGCAATGGCTGGATCGGATCAAACCTGTGCAAAGGTGCAGACCCCTTCGCGCCGTTTGGTCGGGTGCGTGCCAAGCCACTGAAGAACGGGCGATGGGTCAGCAGATAAATGCCAGACCCGCAATCAGGCGCCGGCCAAACAAAAACGCCCCGCGG
>CAXQKF010000495.1:0-3000 GCA_964224285.1 Donghicola sp.
TACCCGCGAACATCGCCATCTGGCCAATGGCCTCGGCGATCTCCTGTTTGGTGGCGCCTGCCTCGAGCGCGTGGCGCACGGTCAGGCGGATTTGCGGTTCGGCCACCGCACCCTGACAGGTCAGACCTGCCAGTGTCAGCAACAGCCGCGTTTTGCTGTCCAGACCTTCGGGGTTCATGGTCTTGCCAAAGGCAAATTCCATCATCTCCCGCGGGACCGTCGGCCACATTGCCTCGAAGTCTTTGGGCGAGAAGTTCTCAAGCGCGGGATTGATGGCCTTCGCCATTTCCAGCGATTGAGCCATCATCTGCTCGAAGATGTTCTTGGCGTCGGTCATCGGTACGGTGCGTCCAGCTCTAGGTTACGGGCGATCTCTGCTTCCCAGCGAGCACCGTTCTCAAGGAGCTTTTCCTTGTTGTAGAACAGTTCCTCGCGGGTTTCGGTCGCGAATTCGAAGTTCGGGCCTTCGACGATGGCATCCACTGGGCAAGCTTCCTGACAGAAACCGCAGTAGATGCACTTGGTCATGTCGATGTCATAGCGCGTGGTGCGGCGGCAGCCGTCATCACGGGGCTCGGCGTCGATGGTGATCGCCTGCGCCGGGCAGATCGCTTCGCACAGTTTACATGCGATGCAGCGCTCTTCGCCGTTGGGGTAACGACGCAGGGCATGTTCACCACGGAAACGGGGCGACAGCGGGCCCTTCTCGTGAGGATAGTTCACGGTCGGCTTGGGCGCGAAGAAGTACTTCATGCCAAGCTTGAAGCCTTTGAAGAAGTCCGCGAGCAAGAAGTACTTGGCCGCGCGGGTATAGTCGATGTCAGCCATTAGCTCTCTCCGTGGGTTCCGGTCATCGCTGCCCACCGGAAGATGGCAGCGGCGAGTTCCGATTGCTGGGGAAGCGGGTTTCCACCCGCATCCTCAGCCGGAAGGTTGCAATCTGTGACAATGAAATCGGCGAGCGAGATCATGTCTTTGTATTTCGCGTCCAGAATGGCGCCGCGCAGGTCCATCTTAGCCCCCTACCGTCCAGCGGGCATAGGCGCCCCAGAACAGTTCGAACTTGGCAAAGAAGGAGACGATCACGACCCAACCCAGCGACAGCGGCAGGAAGACTTTCCAACCAAGACGCATCAGCTGGTCATAGCGGTAGCGCGGGGTGATCGCCTTGACCATCGCGAAGAGGAAGAAGAAGAACGCCATCTTTGCAACCATCCACAGCGCGCCATCGGGCAGACCGGGGATCGGCGACAGCCAGCCACCAAAGAACAGCAGCGAAGTCAGCGCACACATCAGGAAGATCGCGATGTATTCGCCAGCCATGAACAGCAGGAACGGGGTCGAGCTGTATTCCACCTGATAACCGGCAACCAGTTCGGATTCCGCTTCGGGAAGGTCGAACGGGGGACGGTTGGTTTCCGCCAGCGCCGAGATAAAGAACAGGAAGACCATCGGCAGGTGCGGCAGCCAATACCAGCTGAAGAACCCGAAGCGGCCATCTTGTGCCTCGACGATATCGCCGAAGTTCATCGAACCGGTCGAGATAATCACGCCGATGATGATCAGGCCGATCGAAACCTCATAGGAGATCATCTGCGCCGCAGAGCGCAGCGAGCCGAGGAACGGGTACTTTGAGTTCGACGCCCAACCGCCCATAATCACGCCATAAACTTCGAGCGAGCTAACGGCGAAGACATAGAGGATCGCGACGTTGATGTCCGAGATCACCCAGCCATCCGCGAACGGGATCACCGCCCAAGCGATCACCGCCAGAACGAAACTGGTCAGCGGCGCCATCATGAAGACGACCTTGTCAGAGCCCGCCGGAATGACGATCTCTTTGGTGACGTATTTTAGAGCGTCAGCCACCGATTGCAGCAGGCCGAAGACCCCCACAACGTTGGGGCCGCGACGCATCTGGACGGCTGCCCAGATCTTACGGTCGCCGTAAACCAGAAAGAGCAGCGAAATCATCACGAAACCCAGCACGGCAAGGCACTGAGCTAGGATGATGACGAAGACGCCCAAAGGGGTGGTGAAAAAGTCTGCCATGGGTCCTCACACCGTCGGTATTCCGTTTTCTGCGCAGTTCTGCACGGTGACTTCAGCGTCGATCGTGCGCGTGCCGCGCGGCAGCGCCGGCGAGATGGTGTAAACCGCATCTGCTCGCCAAAGGCTACCCTGATTATCTACATTCGTCCGCACATGGCGGGCAAAACCGTATCCGCGGATCAGCGCATATTGCGCCGCCGCACACTCTGCATAGGCTTCCACATCGCTCGCGCCCCGTGCGCCCTTCATCTCGACCAGGAAATTCACCAGGTCGCCCTCGAGCAACGCGGTGCGGACACCACTATACTCGGGGGTAAAGGGCACGGGAGCAGCCGCGTCGGTCGAGGCACAGGCCGCGACCGACAGGGCCATCAGGCCGCAGGATATGGCAACCGCGCCGCGCATTACTCGGCGGCGATCTTCTGGTCGCGGCGCGCTTTGGCGTTGGCCGACAGTTCGGCCATCAGTGCGCTTGCGCGGGCAATCGGGTTGGTCAGGTAGTGATCCTTGACCGGATAAACGAAGGTCGCTTCGCCCTTGCCCAAGGGTTTGTGCTCGAGGCTGGGTGCTTCGTTCTCGATAACCTGATCCACCATCGCGAGGTGCGGCACATCACCGACCAGCGCCTGACGCAACTGAACCAGAGTGTCCCACGGCTGGGTCGCGTCCAGATGCGCGGACAGCGCACGCAGGATGGCCCAGTTTTCCTTGGCTTCGCCCGGGGGGAAGGCAGCGCGCAACGCCAGCTGCGGGCGACCTTCGGTGTTCACGAACAGGCCCTGCTCTTCGACATAGGCTGCACCAGGCAGGATGATGTCAGCGCGGTGTGCGCCGCGGTCACCATGGCTTCCCTGATAGATCACAGTCGCGCCCGCGTCGATTTCGACTTCGTCCGCGCCAAGGGTGTAGATCACGTCCGCACCTTCCAGAGCTGCCTTCAGGCCGCCC
>CAXQKF010000496.1:0-3757 GCA_964224285.1 Donghicola sp.
GGTTTTGGAATGTTCGATCCGCGAATACCGGTAGATCCTGAGGGTCTGATCGAGGTGGGGACGGTCGATATAGGCAATCTCCATCGCGCCATCTCCGTCCAGATCCTCGGCCCCGATTTTGGCGATCCAGCGATGTTTCCTGCCGATGAAGGGCGTGGCGATCAGCATCGACAGCGTGCCGGTCGAAATACCGTAAATCGCCAGACGGGAGCCCAGTTCCTCGTGGCTTTCGACGGTGAGGAGTTCGGCGCTGCCGTCGTTGTCGAGATCGACGATCAGGGGCTCTGTGTCCTCGAACACGATCTGCTTCGCCCATTCGAGCGAGAATTCCCGATCCTCGTCCGTGCGCACGATCAGCTTGGTGTATTCGACCGGATCGCCGAGAACGCCATGATCGTAGCGGGTGGTCGGGCCATCATAGCCCGCCCACGTGATCGTCTCGGCCAGTGCCGGCGTCGCCCCGAGGGCCAGAGCCAGTGTGACCGAGCGCAGCATCAGATCTGCTTCTCGGGCATTTGCACGATCAGCCCGTCGATCGCGTCGGTGACCTTGATCTGGCAGGTCAGGCGCGAGCGGGCGGGATCGGGTTCAAAGGCGAAGTCCAGCATGTCTTCTTCCATGGAGTCTTTGGCCGGCAGTTTTTCAACCCATTCGGGTGCAACGTATACGTGGCAGGTCGAGCATGCACATGCCCCACCGCAGTCTGCTTCGATGCCCGGAATGCCGTTGTCGCGCGCGCCTTCCATGACGGTCAAGCCATTCGCCACATCGACCACATGTTCGGTTCCGTTATGCTCGATGTATGTAATTTTCGCCATCTTGCTGGTCTTCCCTTTAAAGTCCTCTTTAGTTCCTAGACAATGACGACCGCTCTCGCCAGTAGGAAAATCGGCACAGTATCACTGGACTAGGCCAAGTCCTTGTTTCAAGGTATCTTTGCCTGAAAACCGGTGTGCACACGGTCGAGGAAGAGTGGTGGAAAGTGTAAAAAAACAGCTGTTTTCTCTGGGACTCGCGATATTTTTACAGGGTTGCGGCGGCGGAGTGATTACAACAGCTTACCTGTCCGAGCCTGACAGCATCGGGTATCACAGTGATGGTCCGGCCGATGCGGCGCCCGGAACCTGCTGGGGAGTCGACTACCGTCCGGCGGTGATCGAGACCGTGACAGAAGATATCCTTGTGGCACCGGAAAGCACCCTGCCCGACGGTACAAAACAGCCACCGGTCTATCGGACGATGACCCGCCAGGAGATCGTTCAGGACCGTGGCGAGCAGTGGTTCGAAACCCCCTGCGAAAAAGATCTGACGCCCGATTTCATCGCCTCTTTGCAGCGTGCCCTGCAACTCAGAGGGTATCTACGCGGGAATACGGACGGGGTTCTGGACTCCCACACCAGGCGCGCCATTCAAGCGTTCCAGCGCGACTTCGGGCTGGACAGTGACGTGCTAAGTATGCGTGCGGCGCGGCAGTTGGGACTGGTGGCCTATGGGCGTGAAGAGTTCGGGATCAACCCAGCAGGCTAATTGCCGAAGGACATAAAAAAAGGGCGCGGCCAAAGCCAGCGCCCTTTGTGTTTTCCTAGACCGTCAGGATTACTCCTCAGCGACAGTCAGCGCGACGAAACGGGGCTCGCCCATGCGGCGGATCAGGAGCAACAGAGATTTGCGGCCACCGTCACGGGTTTCCGCGATGCGGGCTTCCAGATCGTCAATCGCTTCGATCGGCTGTTGGCCGGCTTCGGTGATCACGTCGCCTGCGCGCAGACCTTTTTCATAGGCTTCGCTGTCCTCGGCAACTTCGGTGATGACCAGACCTTTGCTGGCCGGCGGCAGTTCCAGTTCCGAGCGGACCTCGTCGGTCAGTTCCGACAGGCTCATCCCCAGAATCTCGGCGCTCGAGGGCTCTAGCTGCTCGGCTGCACCGGTTTCTTCGCTGCCTTCGGCAGTTTCACGGCGACCCAGAGTGACCAGCAGGGTTTGGCTCTTGCCTTCGCGGAAGACCACGACACGCACAGCTTTGCCATCGGGGGTATCGCCAACCTGACGGACCAGACCACGGGTGTCGTCTACGTTCACACCATCAAAGCTGGTGATCACGTCGCCCGCCATGATCCCTGCATCCTCTGCGGGGCCGGGGGGGACATCGGTGACCAGAGCGCCCTTGGCGTTTTCCAGACCCATCGCTTCCGCCACATCGGCGGTCACATCCTGAATGCGGACACCGAGCCAACCGCGGCGGGTTTCACCGAACTCTTGCAGCTGGTCGACAACTTTGGACACAACGTTTGCCGCCATCGAAAAACCAATGCCAATCGAGCCACCGTTGGGCGACAGGATCGCGGTGTTCACGCCGACCACTTCGCCGTTCATATTGAACAGCGGGCCGCCAGAATTCCCGCGGTTGATCGCGGCGTCGGTCTGGATGTAGTCGTCATAACTGCCGGACAGCTCGCGGTTGCGCGCCGAAACGATACCGGCAGACACCGAGAAGCCCTGCCCCAGCGGGTTACCCACGGCCAGAACCCAGTCACCCACGCGGGCGGTGTCGCTGTCACCGAACGGGACATAGGGCAGCGGTTCTTCGGCTTCGACCTTCAGCACGGCGATGTCGGTCTTGGGGTCAGTCCCCACGACGGTTGCCGGCAGATTGTTCCCACTGGTGAACTCGATCATGATCTCGTCAGCGTTCTCGATCACGTGGTTGTTGGTCACCACGAAGCCGTCCTCGCTGATCACGAAACCGGACCCAAGAGCCGAACTGCGGCGCGGCTGCGCGGGGCCATCGGGGTTCTGGAACTGACGGAAAAAGTCTTCGAAGGGCGATCCTTCGGGCACCTGTGGACCGGGTCCGGCATTCACCTCGACCATAGTCGACGTGGTGATGTTCACCACTGCGGGGCTGACTTTCTCGGCAAGATCGGCAAAGCTGTCGGGCGCCGCTTTGACGGTGGTCGCAAGACCTTGGGCCATCGTCATCACCGCGACCAGCCCCGCCATCACAATCATCCGAGCCGAAATCGTGCTGCGGCGTGCAATCGTCTGCGTCTGGGAATTCACTTGGGGTCTCCTTCTGGAACACGAGCCGTGTGCATTGTTCAACACCTAGGCCCGCACTAAAGCAACACAAAGGCTGGTAAGATTATCTCAAGACGATGTGATGCATTGAAACTTCAATGCGGCAAGGCCTCGAAGGCAATCGCAACCAGCGCGACGCCGATCGCCATGGCGACCAACCCCATCATCCGCCGGTCTTCCAGCGACATCTGGCGCATGGCTTCGAGCATACGCTCAATAAGCGAAGGGGCCAGCGCATAGGCCAGCCCCTCGATCACCAGAACCAGCCCTATGGCCAGAATGGCAGTTTGCATCAGTTGGATCCAGCCGCTGGGGTGTCGTTCTTGAGGTAGTCAAAGAACTGGCTGCTCGGAGTCATCACCATGCTGCTGTTGCCGCCCTGAAGGGCGCTCTCGTAGGCCTGCAGCGAACGGTAGAAGGCAAAGAACTCGGGGTCGGCACCGAAAGCCTCGGCAAAGACCCTGTTCCGCTCCGCATCCGCTTCACCGCGAACGACCTGCGCTTCGCGCTCTGCTTCGGACACGGTTTCGACCACGGTACGATCTGCGGTCGCGCGCACACGCTGCGCGGCCTCGTTACCGCGGGCGATCTCGTCCGCCGCTTCGCGTTCACGCTCTGCGCGCATACGGGCAAAGGTCGCCTCGAGGTTCTGCGCCGGCAGGTTGGTCTGCTTGAGGCG
>CAXQKF010000497.1:0-12905 GCA_964224285.1 Donghicola sp.
CCATCTTCCATTGTACCGCCTGCACGAAATCTTTGCGCGCATGGGCGCGGATATCCCCGAGACGACGCTGGTTGGCTGGTGCGGCCGCGCAATGAAAGTGCTGCAACCCCTGATCGACCGGATCGAAGCCGATGTGATGAGCAGTGATCTGCTACATGCCGATGACACACCGATCCGGGTCCTTGATCGGGGGAAATCAAACAAGGGCCTTGGAAAAGGCGTCACGAAAGGGCGGATTTGGACCTACGTCCGCGACCAGCGCCCATGGAAAGGGGAGGCCCCACCCGCTGCCCTCTATACGTTTGCGCCGGATTGGAAAGAGATCCATGTCCAGCGCCAGTTGGCAAACACCCGCGGCATCCTGCAGGCGGATGGGTACAAGGGCTATGCCAAGCTTTATGCCCCTGACCCCGACGGGCAGCCTCGATTGCAGGAGGCAGCCTGTTGGGCGCATCTCAGGCGTGACTTCCACGATATCTGGACTTCGGACAAATCCGCGATCGCCCGCGAGGCGTTGGACAAGATTGGCGCACTTTACGATATCGAGCGCGACATTAACGGCCGTTCAGCGGGCGATCGCCTCGCCGCGCGGCAGGAACTCAGCGCTCCCAAAGTTGCGGCCTTCTTTGCCTGGTCTGAGCAGCAGCTCCTCCGCATCTCGGGCAAGAGTGATCTCGCCAAAGCCTTCCGCTATGGCCTGAGCCGGCAAGACGCCTTCAGCCTGTTCTTGTCCGATGGACGCGTTGCTATCGACAATAACCCCGCCGAGCGCGCCCTAAGACCAATCGGGATCGGCCGAAAGAACTGGCTATTCGCGGGTGCCAATACCGGCGCGGAAACCTTGGCGCGCGCGATGACCATCATCGAAACGGCAAAGATTAACGGTCTCGACCCACAAGCCTACCTCTCGGACATCCTGAGCCGGATCCATGATCACAAGATCAACCGGTTGGACGAATTACTCCCATGGAACTGGGTTGCCCCCAGCGCGCTCGAAGTCTGATCCACATGACGTCAGTAACGACGCCAATAATGACATAGCTTAAGACATCAGACCCAAGTCAGGCAGGCGGTCCCAATGGAGTCGTTACTTTGGACCGGATAAGACGGTTGGGCATCGCTGGCCTTGGTCATCGATTGCCACACACGAGAGCTTCTGGGCTGGCATATTTCCAGATCCGGCAAAGCGACCACCGCCAGCGCGGCTCTGGAGCATGCTTTGATTTGCAGGTTCGGCACCCTTGGCCGCGTCCAGAGCGAATTTCTGCATCGCTCAGACAACGTCCTATGTGCGGACTGATCTGCAGATTCTGGCATCAGGTCATTGTCGTGCTGAAGAGATCCAGCATGTTCAAGTTTGTGTCAGTTCGGCGTCTCGGTCAACAACCTGTCTCTCCCATAACAAACACAGAGTACGCGCTCGCGGCTCTCACCGTCCTTAAGACGAGATCTTTGGGTCGCTGAGCAGAAGGCCCGAACATTATCTACGGGGTCGATTGATCGCCCCTACGGCCATGTCAGAGAACGGTCCCTCTGCTGTTATCACCCCTCGAAGAAGGGGCGCTTCTCGGCAGATTTGCGAAGCAAATCGCCTGCCAGCCACCGGATAGGGTTCGCCGCGTTTGATGATCCCGTGCAAGGTGCAGGCCATCTTCGCGGCAATTGCGGTGTAAGCTTTACTGCGCAAATGGACGTTCTGCCGATCCTTCGCGATGTAGCGCTCAAACTTGTCACGAAAGCTGTTCGTCTTTTGCATGATGGCGACTTTTCCGCCCATCCACAGAGTGCGGCGAAGTCTGGCGTTGCCGTACTGGGAGAGCTTTGTCTGGCCTCGGAATGTACCAGATTGAATGGTCGCCAAATCCATACCGCAAAACTTCAAGAACTGGTGATGGTGGCTGATCCGGCGTAGGTCACCAGCCTCGGCCAGAATAGTCAAAGCGTGGATCGGGCCGATGCCAGGGATGGATGTCAAGAGCCGATAGTCATCGTGACCCTTGAGAAATTCGACAGCACGATCTTCGATAATTTTACGCTGAGCGATCAAGCCACGGCCCTCTACGAGGACCATCCGGAACATGCGGGCCGCGTCGGAATCCGCTGGGATTGGTAACCCGGAAAGAGTTTTGGCTGTTTGATAAGCAACTGCGAGAAGATGGCTTTTTCCACCTTTCGCCCGGCGACATTCCACGCGTCAGAGATAAACTGTTCTTGGCCCATCGCAGTAATCAAGTGTGGGAAGGATAACGCTCCAAGAAGGCAAAGAACCAGTCGCTCCGAGGGCTGCGGTAGAACCGATCTGCTTCGGGGAAGTGGAGGGGAAGCTAATGCGTCAATATTCGGTGCCACAGTTCCGGCTTTCATCGTGAGACGATGTCATGGGTTTTAGACAGTTCCTGAAGGTCGTTCGTGCCGCTGAGGAGCGGGTCATGATAGAACTGCTCATTCCCAATCTTCATCTTATGCAGGATGACCTTGACCTGCCCCCCCCCACGAAATCCCTCACCGTGATGTAGAGTCTGCGCCAACTCTGAAGGAGCAGACAAATGCGAAAGAGCCGTTTCACCGAGGCGCAGATAATCGGGATGATCAAGGAACAGGAGGCCGGGATGCCGACGGCTGAGGTGTGCCGCAGGCACGGGCTGAGCACCGCCACGTTCTACAAACTGAAGGCCAAGTATGGCGGTATGGAAGTGTCCGAGGCGGCCAGGCTGAAGGCCCTCGAGGACGAGAATGCCAAGCTCAAGGGGCTGCTGGCAGACACGATGCTGGACAACGTGGTGCTGAAAGACCTGCTGGGAAAGAACTGACGACATTGATCAAGCGGCGAGATGTGGCGCTCCGGGTGATACGGGATCATGACATTTCGCAGCGCCGGGCCTGCAGGCTGGTTGGTGTCGATCCCAAGACTGTCCGGCGAGATCGCCCGCTGGACAGTGCCGATAACCGCAAGGAGATGCAGCAGATCGCCGATAAGCGGCGCAGGTTCGGTTACCGCCGGATCGGTGTGCTGCTGGAGCGCAAGGGCATGGCCATGAACCACAAGAAACTCTACAGGATCTATCGTGAAGAAGGGCTGTCCGTGAAGCGGCGGCGTGGCCGGAAACGCGCACGTGGGACGAGGACGCCGATGCAGGTCGCGGGACAACCCAATGCGCGCTGGTCCTTGGACTTCGTGTCCGACAGTTTCGGCGCCTCACGCAAGTTCCGGATCCTCGCCGTGATCGACGACTGCACGCGGGAATGCCTGTGCCTTGTGGCGGACACCAGCCTCTCCGGCGCACGGGGCGCCCGGGAACTCAGTGCCTTGCTCCGGGTCTATGGAAAGCCTGGCTGCATTGTCAGCGACAATGGCACCGAGTTCACCAGTCGGACCATCCTGAAATGGGCCGACGAGAACGAGGTGCCGTGGCACTACATCGATCCGGGCAAGCCTCAGCAGAATGCGTTCATCGAAAGCTTCAACGGCAGCTTGCGCGACGAGCTGCTGAACGAGGAGCTTTTTGACAGCTTGGACGATGCGCGTCGGAAATTGGCCCTATGGCGCTACGACTACAACCCGGTCAGGCCGCACTCTTCCCTGGGCAACCAGACGCCACAGCAAGCGCGCCGAGCGCTTGAGCAATTTGAGGGCTCCGCGCCCGGCGCGCTTGCACCAGACACCGAAGCCGAATACCAAAATCCAACCTGCAGACTCTCGTTATGAATGAGGGACCGACAGCGGGCAGGTCACTCGCGGGTTCTGGCCAAGGCCACAGAGGATACAAGCTTGACCTCGAAATCGGCAATGCCAAGCCTGTAAACCAGAGTGCGGTGGTAATTGCTCGTAGCCGCGATGCGACCAGAACAGGTAGGCCGTATCCTGTCAGAGCCTGTATCAGACGGTCGAAATCTATCTGCCGATTGAGAACCGTCAATCTTCGGCGGCGCGTCTTGCCCGGAATGGCGATCAAAACCTTATGGCGCGACTTGGCGATGTCGATCGCTGCCAAAACAGCCGTCGTGTGTGTAATACTGATCGTGGTCATAGTCGGTCTCCCTTGTGGGTGTGGTTCGTGCAAAACCACTGTAGAGACCTGAGGGTCAGCTATGATCACCTGCTGCGCGATTTGGGGGTCGCGCAGGCAATCATAGACTCTTCAACCGATGCATTCCGAAAATGCTACGGTTTGGCTTTTACAAGCAGGCATTTCACGGCTTTGGTCCGCAGCTATGGTCTGAAACAGGAGTTCATAGCTTCATAACTCCACACTGCCCGCAGCAAAACGGTATGGTCGAGAGGGTCATCCGCAGGCTCAAAGAACAATGTACCCGCCGACACCGCTTCGAGAGCATCTAGCACGCCACGCGCATCATCAGCGGCTGGATCAGTTTTTACAATAACCGCCGCCCTCATCAGGCCCTTGCCATGCGCACGCCTTCCGAGGCAATCAGATTAGCGGCTTAAACTGAGCAGAAAACGCTAGGTCATTGCAGGCCACCCCTCACGGATTAGCGAGAATGAAAGTGATTTTTTCTATCGTCTCCCACACAGCTTCGGCGTTTTGTTGTTGAGCCGGCGAACGATCCTCTAAACTCTTAGGATCACGTTGTGAGACAGTAACTTGATAATCCTGGCGCCATGCCTTTGGCATTTTCTGGATCAAGTTGCCAATCCGTTGTGCTGCCTTCTGTAGCTGGGCTTGTTGCTTCGTATCGAAGTGGGCCGCAGGTGAAAAATCCTGCTCTTCGTTGGAGGCATTCTCAGGGCTTGTAAGAAGCTCTTCTTCCAAAATAGACTGACTGAAGAACTGCTTGTCTATTGCTTTGGCATCTTCCTGAAATGCCTCGAGCAAGTGGGTAGCGTTGGCACGATCCAGTTTCGGCTTTTCGTGGCTTCGGACTTCCTGATTGGAGAGTTTTCGTTGCAGGGCGCCTCCGAGAGCCAACCTGTGGTGATTGGTAAGCTCTTGATCGCGCCAGACTTGTTGTACCAGACGCAGGCCGGAGAGTTCGGAAACTGAAAGAGATTCATTGACAGTTTCAAGGGGGAGAAGCTCAAAGGGCTCTCCTCGGAGCGCGTGATGGAGAAAATCGGACACGGCATCTCCATCGCGCAGCGCACTGCGCACGAAGGGACGTAAGATCATGTCGGTTCCGAAAACGTTGCGCCAAACGGGAAAGCGTTTCTCGTAATACAGAGTCGGAACCGTAGTGATATATTGGCAGAATTCTGAAAGAGACCCGTCGAACGTTCCGGTTTTCAGCCTTTGACCATATGCCGAAAGAGTCCGCGAGGCGTGGGGCCGGACGTAAGAGATCGTTCGGACCGGGATCCCTGGGAAATATGTCGACAGAACTTTGCGCAATTGATGCGGGCTGCGCCGCGCAAGAAACTCTGTTGAAATAACGCCAGTGCCGTTGGCCTCTTTTTCGAACCACTCGCGTATTCCGCCGAATTGCTCCTGCACAAATGCGGGGTCGGCGTCCGCCTTTAGAGCATTTGCCAGGGGGGCATTGTTCAGATGTTGTTGGGGTACGAGGTTCGCAGTGCTACAGCGCCAGGCTTTCGCATTCAGAACCGCTTGGATGGAACTGGTTCCGGTTTTCGGGTCCCCTGTGTGTACAAGAAGCTCGTCTATCATGGCCTTCTCCTAGGCGTCGAAGCGTGCAAAATCGAAGGTTTGCCAGCGGATTTGTGCTTTTTGTGCGCAGTTAATTTCGCTCGTCATGCGCGCATATTTCCATTGAAAATGGATAAATTCTACTGGGCCGGTTGCTATCCAGTTCTTTTGGGTCGCTGCAATTGAAGAGGCGCGACAATGACCGAACAGCGCGTACATCAAGCCCGAATTGCAAGGCAGCTGGACGCTGTTGTGTCAGACATCAGAGGCGTTTCTAGTTTGCATGGGGATGGGATAGCCAAAATATTCCCAGGCTCGGATCAGGTTGCGTGTCGAATAGCGCTTTGGGAATTCGGCAATGTATTTGTCGTTTGAATTTCTCACAGCACTGAAGCGGTCAGCAATCGGAAGAGGCTCGGTCCGCTTGTCGAGATCACAGAATGCAGCAATTTTTGCCGTCGTCCCGACCGGATCTTCACAGAAATCTTCGTAGCGCACCAGGATGCAATCGTCGCCAATATCCTGAAAGGCTTTCATGTATGCTGTGTTCCAATGGGCCATCAGTTGCGATACCGGCAGTTTGTGCCATTTGCGCGTTGACATAGAGACGGCGCGAGGGTCGCGTGTCCAGACGACGAAACGGGCATTGGGGAAGAGACTGCGAAAGTACGGAATGCGGACGATGTTGGGCGGTGACTTTTCAAGTAGGACAGGAGAGTCCCCAATTGCCCAACTATTCCACTGAGCCAAGAGCCGTTTTCCAGTTCGTTGTGCCCGTTCGGGGTTTTTCACGGGCGCAAATTGCATTTGCGGATAGAACGCAAAAGAACCAGGCCCACCGAAGGGGCGTTCGGCCATATATACATCCTGTAGGAACTGTCCCTCATTCTCGGGGACTTTGGCCGATTGGACATAGCTGACATTGTAATGCGCGAGAAGATAATCGTGCAGGAGCGTCGTGCCACTGCGGTGCAGACCACAGATAAAGACCGGACGATTGATGCGTACTTCATTTTCGGAAGAGGTGCGTACTCGGCGGCGTTTGACTTGCAGGTCTGATTTGCAGAGTTCCGTCAGAGCCAAGCGTGCTTGATCAAACTGCCCGTCTTGTAGCAAGCGGTGTATCTCGCGAGCTGTGTCTTGGGCTTCTGCGGATGCCGCAGTGGGGGAAAATTTCTTTTTCATCGCGACCTTGCTGTCCGTCGGGCTGCAGTGCTCTATGCAATATCTTTATGTGAATTTGGCGCGCTGCTCTAGTATGCACGGCAGGTTTGAAGGTCAAGCTCATGCAATCTGGCAACATCGCTGCTGCTGCTGATATTGTCCTTGATGCGTCACGGATAGGGGACTAATTAAGGCGTGGTTTCCATATTTTGCATGCTGGATCACATCGCGTTGAAAAATCAAATCATTGGAATTGTGCCCTTTTCTTACGCTGCCGACGATCGATTTCAAGCGACGCGGGATCATCCGGATGAGGCAGGACTTCTGAAGGCACTGTTTGACGAAACCCGTATCGAGTTTCGTTTCCAGATGCTAAAAATGCTCAACGCTCATTCCTTGCAAGCTCAGAGAGATCGCGACTTTTCTGTGATCTACCTGGTTTCCGAAGCCATGCCACAGGAATATCGTCAGAGGCTCGAGGAAGTTGTCTCGACAGTTCCAGGCGTCCACATTATCGCACTGCCGCGGATGCCTTTGGCGGATGCCGTGCGCACCGCATTTGAAAAGGTCATCGATCCTCAGGCCGAGAATGTTAGCCTGTTTCGGTTGGATGATGATGATGCGCTGGCGGTGGATTTCGTTGCCAGTCTGCGAAAACGCGCCCGCCTTTTGATCAATGCCAATATGATCCAAAAGCCTACAGTACTGAGTGCCACCCGCGGAATCTATTGGAAGAACAATGGCAAAGGCGGCTCGCAGTTGATCGATATTTGCGACCGGGTGCCACTCTCGATGGGGTACACCATCTTGAGCCCGCGCGAAAATATCGGCCACCACTATCTGAAAGGGCATCGCGATGCGGCGATGTTCTATCCGTGCTTCATGGATCCATCACGGATCATGTATGTACGCTCCGTGCACGGGGATAATGACGGTGGCATCTCCAACCTGAGCCGGGGCAAGGTTTTGGATGCTGATCGAGCCCGACAAGTTATGCGCCGCCGGTTCGAGCTGGACGCTAACTCGCTGTTGTCTCCTCAGGCAGTCCTGCAAAAAATGGCATTTAGTCAGCGTAAGTGACTTGCCACGGGAGTGTTAGCCTCTGCGGCAAGGTTGAGGCGGAACTTTCGCTTCAAGCCACGTATGCGTTTGAGTGGGAAAAGCCTGACGCATTGTCGTTGCTGTCATCGAGGGTTCATTCAGCGTCGATCTGAGCTTGATGGTTCTCTGCCTCGATTGGCGAAGGTTGAGAAATCATCCGGCTCGCGGAGCGGGCTGTAGGAAGCACAGTCAATCCCTTTGGGACCAAACGGGCTGCTTACAACTGAACGTGATTTTCCGCCGAAGTAGACTTCGGCTCGGAAGCGTCGTTCCAATAGGAGCCTTCCTTGCGGCCGATATGACTGATCAGGGTGGCCAGCGCTCGATCTACGTCTCGCTGGTCGACGGCCTCCACGATCTCCAGATGTTCGAGATAGGATTTGGTCATATGTTCGGGGTGGCGGCCGAGACGGTTGCGCAGGGCGGCCATTTTTAGCGCAATGACTTGGTACGCATCGTTGAGAAACCGGTTGTTGGCCGCGTCAAAGAAACATTGGTGAAACACGGTGTCCTGCGCCAGATAGGCGGCGTCGTCGTTCTCCTCGCGCGCGGCGGTCATCCGCTCAGTGCAGGCTTTAAGTGCCTTGTGCAGGCTCTCGGGCTGTTCGGCGATGCCGTCGCGCAATGCGGTGGTTTCAAGACAGACCCGTGCGTCACAGAGTTTGGCCAGTTCGTCAGGTTCTAGGTTGAACACAAACGAGCCGCGTTGCGGTTCGACGACCAGCAGTCCTTCCATCTCTAGCCTGTTAATTGCCTCGCGAACGGGGGTGCGACTGACGTTGAGATCCTTGGCGATCCGGGCTTCTGACAGTTGGCTGCCAAGCTCGAACTCGCCGGCCACGATCCTGTCGCGCAGGTTCTCGGTCACCAATTCAGTCAATGATTTCGGTCTATTAAGTGCGCTCATCGGGTTCTCCTTAGGGCGATACTAGCAGGCCCTGATCTGGCATACAATGTGTTACCGTTTGACAATTGGCATACTGTATGCCAGTTATTGATTCATCACGATGTACGTTTGGGAGGGCGTCTTGAAAAAGTTGGAGTGTTGGCTTGTGGCCGTGAACCGCGCGTTTATCGCGGGAGCCCTAGCCGCGGTGTTCTTGATTGTTTTTGCAAATGTCGTGGGCCGCTATGTGTTCGGTACGTCCTTTGCCTGGGCCGAAGAGGCCGCGCGCCACCTGATGATCTTTGGTGCGTTCTGCGGGGCAGGGCTGGCGCTGAGCGAAGGGCGGCTGGTTGCCATTACACTTGTTCCCGATTTGCTGCCGCCTGCATGGGCACGAATCCTGAGGTCAGCCATCGTTGTGGTGATGTTCGTCTTTATGGCGACGCTGATGTGGCTGGGGATCGAGTTCGTCCAGTTCGGCTGGAACAAGGAAACCATGTCGACGGGGATGTCTCGGGGGATCCCCTATCTGTCGATCCCGATCGGCTGCGGCCTGTTCCTGATCCAGCTTGCCTTCTTTGCCAAGCGCTTCGTCAACAAGACCATCGAGACGGAGATCTGAGGCATGGCAAAGACTCTTATCATCCTGTTTTTCGCCACACTTTTCCTGAGCGTACCGGTTGCCTTTACCATGGGGATCGCGGGGCTTGCCGCCATCTTTGTGGATGGCAGTCTGAACCCCCTAGTGGCCGCGCAGCGCATGTTTGCAGGGATCGACAGCTTTCCGTTGATGGCGGTGCCGTTCTTTATCCTTGCCTCCGAGCTGATGACCGCTTGCGGGCTGACCGGAGCTCTGCTGCGGTTTGCCAATGCGCTGGTGGGCCATGTGCGCGGTGGTTTGGGACATGTGAATATCCTTGTCTCCATGTTGTTTGCGGGGATCAGTGGCTCGGCTCTGGCCGATGCGGCAGGGCCTTCTGCGATCGTGATGCGGATGATGCGCGAGGCGGGGTATGAGAAGAACTACGCCGGTGCGCTGTCGGCAGCGACCGCAACCATCGGGCCGATTATCCCGCCCTCGATCCTTGCGGTAATCTTCGCGATCTCCACCACGGGGGTGACGGTGGCAGGGTTGTTTCTGGCGGGGATCGTTCCGGGGCTTTTGCTGGGGCTGTCGCTGGCGGTGGCGAACCACATCATTTCGACCCGCCGCGGTTACCGCGGGCGTGACCAACGGGCCAGCGGATCGGAACTGCGCGGTGCGACGCTGGCTGCGGCCCCTGCACTGATTATGCCTGCGATCATTCTGGGCGGGATTTTGTTCGGGGTCTTCACTCCGACCGAAGCGGGTGCCGTTGCCTCGGCCTATGCGCTGCTGCTGGGTGGTCTTATGCGGGCTTTCGATCTGCGCGGGCTTTATGGGGCCTTTGTTCGGGCGGCAGTGATTACCTCTTCGGTCTTTCTGATTGTGGCGATGGCATCGATCTTCGCATGGCTTCTGACCTACCTGCAAATCCCGCAGGAACTGGCCAAGACGATCAGCGGCCTGACCGACAGCCCCATCGGCATCCTGTTTATCCTTGCCGGATTTGCGCTGATCTGCGGGTTCTTTATCGACACCTTGCCTGCGCTGATTATCCTGACGCCGATCCTTGGGCCGATTGCCTACAGCGCCGGCGTGGACCCCCTGCAATTCGGCATGATGCTGGTCCTCAATCTTACCATCGGAATGATCACGCCGCCGGTCGGTCCGGTCCTGTTCGTGATCGCAACCGTGGGAAATCTCAAGCTGGAAGGCCTGTTCAAAGCGGTGCTGCCACTGCTGCTGGCCGAGCTTCTGGTGCTGCTGCTGGTCATTCTTGTGCCCGAGGTCAGCACCTTTGTCCCCAACCTATTTGGCTTCGCAAACTGACATGAAAGGGAGGAACCTAATGAAAACCATGTCCAAACTGATGGCCGCAACGGCGATGGTCGCGATGAGCGCCGCGTCAGTCGCCTCTGCAAAAGATCTGAAATACGCGCACTTCCAAGCTGCGGATCTCAGCTCGCCCAAACATGCCGCTGCGCTGGCGTTTGAATCCTGCGTCGAGGGGAAAACCTCGGGTTCGATTGATGTGCAGATTTTCCCGGCTGGCCAGCTTGGCGGGGATGCGGAAACCATGGAGGGCCTGCAACTGGGCACCATCCAGATGGCTGCGATCCACGACGGACCGATCTCGACGGTTTACAAGCCCTTTGCCGTTCTGGCGCTGCCTTATCTCTTTGATGATCAGGCGATGGCGTGGTCGGTGATGGACGGCGAGTTCGGCGATGCGATGGCCGCTGATATGCTTGATCAGACCGGTATCCGTATGTTCGGCGTGGCCGACAACGGCGTGCGCAACTTTACCAACAACGTGCGTCCCGTCGCTGAGCCTGCCGATATGGAAGGCCTGAAGATGCGCGTAATGACCGCGCCAGTCTGGGTGACGCTGGTCGAAAGCCTTGGTGCCTCTGCGACCCCCGTGGCTTGGCCTGAACTGCCCGGTGCATTGCAGCAAGGTGTTGTTGATGGGCAGGAAAACGGCGTGACCAACATCGTCAATGCCTCGCTCTACCAGCACCAGAAGTATGTCTCGCTCGATGGGCACGTCTTCAGCTGGCACGCCTATCTGATGAACGAGGATTTCTATCAGGGTCTGACCCGTGTTGAGCAGACCGCAGTGAACCAATGTGTGGAAATCGCCAAGACCATCCACCGTGGCATGACCGCGGCGCAGGATGCCAACGCCTCTGCCATTCTGTCCGAGAAGGGCATGGAAGTCGTGCCCGTCAGCCCCGAGCAAAAGGCGATGTTCCGCGATGCGGCACAGCCTGCGGTGCGCAAGTTCATCGAAGAAGAGATCGGCAGTGAGTGGCCGGATCGTCTGGGTGCGGCAGTCGATGCCTATAACGCTGCTTTCGTTGAATAAATGACTAGCCGGGACCGTCAAATGAATACCAGAACCATCGCCATTTTGGAGCCGGGCTATGCCTCATATGAGGTCGAGGCCGAGGTTCTATCAGACCACGTGGTCCGGATCGCTCCCGTTCCATCGGAGGTGGAGACGGTCCCGGCCCTGAAAGAGCTTTCGCCAGTCGCCATTCTTGTGCGTGAGCGGGCAGTGACGGCTGACGCGATTGCTGCATGTCCCGATTTGCGCGTCATCGTGCGCTATGGGGTCGGGGTCGACAATGTCGATCTGGAGGCGGCGCGGGCGCGGCGGATCCATGTGGCCAACGTGCCGGATTACGGCGCCGAGATCGAGGTCAGCGAACATGCGCTTGCGCTTTATCTGGCGGTGCAGCGGCGCATCCCGTCGCGGGACCGCGAAGTGCGCGAAGGGAAGTGGGGGATCGGGCAGGCCGCCATGATCCCCAATCGCGAAAACGCTGTTCTGGGTCTGATCGGTTGTGGCCGTATCGGCATGCAGACCGCGCTGAAGTTCCGTGCTTTCGGCTTTGGGCGTGTGCTGGTGTTTGACCCGTATCTGTCGGCGCAGGATGCCGCGGGCGCGGGTGTCGAACTCACGGATCTGGCGACGCTTTGCGCGGCGGCGGATGTGGTCAGCCTGCATGCGCCCCTGACAGATCAGACCCGTCATCTGCTGGATGAGCAGCATATCGCGCTGATGAAGCCGACCTCGATTGTGATCAACGTCTCGCGCGGGGGGCTGGTGGATGAGGTCGCATTGGCCCGTGCCCTGCGCGAAGGACGTCTGTTCGGGGCGGGCATCGATGTCTTTGAACAAGAGCCCGTTAGGGCTGACAACCCGCTGCTTTCGGCCCCCAACACCCTGCTGTCAGACCATGCCGCTTGGTATTCCGAGCGGTCGGTTGCGGTGTTGCAGCGCAAGGCCGCGTCAGAGGTCGCGCGGGTTCTGGACGGACAATTGCCGAAGGCATGGGTCAACCCGTGGTGACGGTTTTTCTGTGGATCGCTGGCCGAACAACCTGCGCCCCACTTTCAGTCTGAAGAAGAGGATATACCCATGAATACTCAAGAGCTCGTTGCGGGCTTTCGAACTGTGGCGACCGCATCGGTGGCCGATGCTGTCGACAAGATCGCGGGAAAGACCGGCTTTCTGCCCGAGAGCATCAAACCCCGCATCAACGACAAAAAGATCGTCGGC
>CAXQKF010000498.1:0-3380 GCA_964224285.1 Donghicola sp.
CCAACCCAGCGCGGGAGGCCAGACGGCGCAGCCGCCCGCGAGACGCAAGCGACTGGAGCCCTTGGGCATGACGGGTCAGTGCCTTCATCGGATGGGCTTACTCGGCTGCCGTGGCGGTCGCGACGTCGGCGGCTTCTTTGTCGCAGACGCGGCCTTCGGTGAAGGCGGCCATGGTTTCCAGACCCAGCTTGGCGAACAGGGCAGTATCCTTGTCCTCTTCGGGGTTATCGGCAGTCAGAAGGGTGTCCCCCACAAAGATCGAGTTCGCACCGGCAAAGAAGCACATCGCCTGCAATTCGTCGCTCATTTCGCTGCGGCCTGCGGACAGGCGCACGTGGCTGGTCGGCATCAGGATACGGGCCAGCGCAACGGTGCGCACGAATTCAATCGGGTCCAGCTTTTCAACATTGGCCAGCGGCGTGTCGGCCTGCGGCATCAGCATGTTCACGGGAACAGACTGGGGCGCCTCGGGCAGGTTCGCGAGGGTCACCAGCATTTCAACGCGGTCCATCATCTGCTCGCCCATGCCGACGATCCCGCCCGAGCACACCTTGATTCCCGCTTCGCGCACGCGGGTCAGGGTCGCCAGACGCTCGTCAAAGCTGCGGGTGGTGATGATCTCTTTGTAATACCGCTCAGAGGTGTCGATATTGTGGTTGTAGTAGTCCAGACCGGCATTCTTCAGACGGGCGACCTGATTGTCCTCGAGCATACCGAGGGTCATGCAGGTTTCCATGCCCAGTTCCTTGACGCCCTCGACCATGGCGGTCAGCACATCCATGTCGCGGTCCTTGGGGCTGCTCCATGCGGCGCCCATGCAGTAACGGGTCGCGCCGCCCTCTTTGGCCTTCTTGGCCTGCGCGATCACACGCTCGACCTCGATCAGCTTGGACGCGGGCAGTTTCGAACCATTGCGGGCCGACTGGGAACAGTACGCGCAATCCTCGGCGCAGCCGCCGGTCTTGATCGACAAGAGCTTGGATCGCTGGACCTGATTGGGATCGAAATGGGTGCGGTGAACAGTCTGCGCCTCATAGAGCAGGTGCATGAACGGCTTGTTGTAGATCTCGCGCGCCTCTTCGACGGTCCATTTCTGCTGGCCAGACATGCTGCCCTCCATTTTATAGATAATTTCTTCGGGTCTCCCCCATCCCGTCTGGTTTTATCTATCGCAGCACACATTGCAAGCGTGTGAGCGCGAACACACGCCATCGCGGATATGAAAATCACAGGTTTTTCCCGCAAAGACCCTATACAGCGCGACCGGAATGCTATAGGCGGGCGCGATTGCCGCCGGGACTAGTGCTGTATGGATGCGCCGCCCCTTCCGCGAGAAACGCGGATTTGCGGCCAAATCCTCTGACTTGAAAGCAGACAAGCACGTGAAAAAGACCCTCGCACAGGCGCTGGAGCGCCGTGGATATTCCAGCCTTACCCCCGTTCAAGAAGCTGTGAGCAATCCTGAACTCGGCACCCAGGACATGCTGGTGTCGGCCCAGACCGGCTCTGGTAAAACTGTTGGCTTCGGCCTTGCCATTGCGAACGCGATTCTCGGCGACTCGGATACCTTCGAAGCCGCCGAAGCGCCCTTGGCCCTGATCATCGCCCCCACTCGCGAACTGGCCCTGCAGGTCAAACGCGAACTCATCTGGCTCTATGAAGATGCCGGTGCCTTCCTTGCGTCCTGCGTGGGCGGCATGGATTTCCGCGATGAAAAGCGTGCTCTGGCGCGCGGTGCGCATATTGTTGTCGCCACCCCCGGCCGTCTGCGCGACCACATCCAGCGCGACACCATCGACCTCAGCAACGTCCGCGCCGTGGTGCTGGACGAAGCGGACGAGATGCTGGACCTCGGCTTCTCCGAAGATCTGGAGTTCATTCTCGGCGCCTGCCCCGAAGAGCGTCAGACCCTGCTGTTCTCTGCCACCGTTCCCAAAGAAATCGAGCGGATGGCCAAGCAGTACCAGCGCGATGCCCTGCGCATCAGCACTGTGTCCGAGCAAAAGCAGCACTCTGACATCGAATACCGCGCCATGGTGGTGAACGATCGCGACTCGGAAAACGCGATCATCAACGTCCTGCGCTACTACGAGGCGCCCAACGCGATCATCTTTGCGAACACCCGTGCGATGGTGGCCCGCATGACCTCGCGCCTGTCGAACCGTGGTTTCTCGGTCGTGGCGCTGTCCGGTGAGCTGACCCAGACCGAACGCACCCACGCGCTGCAAGCGATGCGCGATGGCCGTGCCCGTGTCTGTGTGGCGACCGACGTTGCTGCGCGCGGCATCGACCTGCCCAATCTGGAACTGGTGATCCATGCGGAACTGCCCAGCAACCACGAAACCCTGCTGCACCGTTCGGGCCGCACCGGCCGCGCGGGCCGCAAGGGCGTCAGCACGCTGATGGTCACCCCCAAGAACCGCAAGAAAGCCGAGCGCCTGCTGAAATGGGCCAAGCTCACCGCGAACTGGGGTGCAGCCCCCTCGGCCGAAGAAGTGGCGGCCAAAGATAGCGAGCGGATGCTGGCAGACGAGTCGTGGCAGGACACCCCCTCCTCGACCGAGCAGCCCACCGTTGACCTGCTGACCCAGACCTTCAGCGTCGAACAGCTGGCACTGGCCTACCTGCGCGCCCTGAACACGGGCCGTTCGGCCCCCGAAGAGATCGACCAGATGTCGGTGGACGCGCCCGCCCCCAGAAAGCAGCGCGAAGAATTCACCGAGTCGGTCTGGTTCCGTATGGACGCGGGTCACGACCAGAACGTCACGCCCCGCTGGATGTTGCCGATGATCTGCCGCGCCGGTGACATCACCAAGGACGAGATCGGCGCGATGCGCATTCTGGACACCGTCAGCTATATCGAGCTGCGTGCCGATGCGGTTGCCGGCTTCCTCGACGAGATCGGCGCGTCCATGACCACCGATCGCGGCCACGTTCTGACCCAGCTGGACGAAGCCCCCAAACTGGCCAAGCCGCACCCGCGCAGCAAAGCCAACCGCAAGTTCGCGGACAAGAACGAGCGTCCCTTCAAGCGCAAGCGCGAAGACGATGATCGTCCGCGCCCCGCACCCCGTTCCGATTTCGCTGAACGTGCCCCCAAACCCGCAGCAGACCGCGCGGATCGCCCCGAGCGCGCAGAGCGTCCGGCTCCGCGCCCGATCGAGGCCCACGGCCCTGTCGCCCGCACGACCCAACCTGTCTGGGGCGACAAGCCCAAAGGGGACAAACCCAAGTCGGACAAGCCCAAGGGCGACAAGCCGCGCTGGGACAAGACCAAGCGTGACGACCGCCCCGGCAAGCCCGCTGGCAAACCCATGGGCCGCAAGTTCGACGATGATCGCGGCGGCAAGCCCTCGGGCAAACGCCCCTTCTCCAAGGAC
>CAXQKF010000499.1:0-13859 GCA_964224285.1 Donghicola sp.
CGCTTGGGTCGATGAATTGGCCAAGTGGAAGAACGGGCAGGAGGCTTGGGACATGCTGCAATTTGCGCTGCGGCTGGGGGAATATCCTCGGGTCTGTGTGACGACAACGCCGCGGAATGTGGGGGTGTTGAAAGATTTGTTGAAGGCACCGTCCACGGTGGTGACCCATGCACGGACGCAGGACAATTCGGCTTATCTGGCGCAGTCGTTCTTGGCCGAGGTCGAGGCGCGCTATGCGGGGACGCGGCTGGGGCGGCAGGAATTGGACGGCGTTTTGCTGGAAGAGGCCGAAGGGGCGCTCTGGCGGGCGGCGGAACTGGAACGCGCGCGAGTGGACCGAGTGCCTGCGTGCGACCGCGTTGTAGTGGCGGTTGATCCGCCGGTGACTGGCCATGCGGGATCGGACACCTGCGGGATCGTTGTCGTGGGCGCTGTGTTGCAGGGCCCTCCGCAGTCTTGGCGCGCCTATGTGCTGGAGGATGCGTCGGTGTTTGCGGCCAGTCCGATGGCTTGGGCGCAGGCGGCGGTAGCAGCGATGCGTCGGCATAGCGCCGATCGGATCGTCGCCGAGGTTAATCAGGGCGGTGATCTGGTCGAGACGGTGTTGCGGCAGGTGGACCCTTTGGTTGCCTATCGCAAAGTTCATGCCTCGCGCGGGAAGGTCGCGCGGGCTGAACCTGTTGCGGCGCTATACGAACAGGGGCGCGTGCGCCATGTGCGCGGGCTGGCCGATCTGGAGGATCAGATGTGCCGCATGGGGCCGCGCGGGTTTGAGGGCAAGGGCAGTCCCGACCGCGTGGATGCCCTTGTCTGGGGTGTGACCGACCTGCTGATTCAGGCGGCGGCGGGATACCGAAATCCTCAGGTGCGCAGCCTCTAGGGGGCAGCGCACGGTGGTCCCAGCGGGTGTTAATCTTTGCGGCGGATAAGTGTCACACAGACGGCGCGGGATGGTCCCTCGCCAGAACGGAACGGAGGGACAATGGCGGTTTTCGATCTCTTCCGGGGTCGGGTAGAGCCCCAGCCCGTGCCAGAGACCAAGGCCAGCGCGGCCGGTCCGGTGGTGCACTGGTCGGGGGGCGGACGGATTGCCTGGACCCCGCGGGATACGGTTTCGCTGACCCGTGCGGGGTTTGTCGGCAATCCGGTGGGCTTTCGTGCGGTCAAGGTGATCGCCGAGGCGGCGGCCTCTTTGCCGCTGATCCTGCAGGACAGCACGGCGCGGTATTCGGAGCATCCCTGGCTGGCGCTCTTGAACCGGCCCAACGGGGCGCAGGGGCGGTCCGAGTTTCTGGAGACCCTGTATGGCCAGATGCTGCTGTCGGGGAACGGGTATATCGAGGCGGTCAGCGCCGAGGGCGTGCCGGTTGAGCTGCATGTGCTGCGCTCGGACCGGATGCATGTGGTGCCGGGGGCGGATGGTTGGCCGGTGGCCTATGACTATGTGGTCGGGGCGAAAAAGCACCGGTTCGACATGGTTGGCGGTCAGCCCGTTTGCCATATCCGCAGTTTTCACCCGCAGGATGACCACTATGGTCTGTCGCCCCTAGAGGCGTCGGGGACCGCGATTGACGTGCACAATTCGGCGGCGCGTTGGTCCAAGGCTTTGCTCGATAATGCGGCGCGACCTTCGGGGGCGATCGTCTATTCCGGGGCCGAGGGGCAAGGTACCATGAGCGCGGATCAGTATGATCGCCTTGTGACCGAGATGGAGGCCCATCACACCGGTGCCCGCAATGCGGGGCGTCCGATGCTGCTGGAGGGCGGTCTGGATTGGAAACCCATGGGGTTCAGCCCCAGCGATATGGAGTTCCAGAAGACCAAAGAAGCCGCTGCGCGGGACATCGCCATCGCCTTTGGCGTGCCGCCGATGCTGCTGGGGATCCCCGGGGATGCGACCTATGCCAACTACCAAGAGGCGCATCGGGCGTTCTATCGTCTGACGGTGCTGCCTTTGGCGGGCAAGGTGCTGGGGGCGCTTTCAAACTGGCTGTCGGTGCTGTCGGGCGAAGAGTTGGGTTTAGGTCCGGACATGGACCAAATCCCCGCCCTGGCCGAGGAGCGCGAGGCCCGTTGGCGCCGTGTGGCCAATGCCGGTTTCCTGACCGATGCGGAAAAACGCGTGGCGCTGGGGTTCCCCGCCATGCCCGAGGAGAGTGCAGATGCTTGAACGTAAATTCCATCGCCCCGAGGCCGGTTTGCGCACCGACGGGGCCGAGATCAGCGGTTATGCTTCGGTCTTTGGTCTGGTGGATCGCGGCGGTGATGTGGTGGCCAATGGCGCCTATGCGGCCTGTCTCGAACGTCTGAAGTCCAAAGGCGGCAGCGTTCGGATGCTGTGGCAGCACGATCCCAACCAGCCTATCGGCGTGTGGGACGAGCTGCGCGAAGACGACCACGGCCTGTGGGTCAAGGGCCGCCTGCTGGAAAGCGTCGACAAGGGGCGCGAGGCTGCGGCCTTGGTCAAGGCTGGTGCGCTGGACGGGCTGTCGATCGGCTACCGCACCGTGCGCGCGGCCAAAGACGGCAAGGGGCGCCGCATCCTGCACGAAGTCGATTTGTGGGAGGTGTCGCTCGTGACCTTTCCCATGCTGCCTGACGCGACCGTTCAGGCCAAATCCCACGATTCCGCGGGGGCCTTTGTTCAGGCGCTGCGGCGGGCCGGTCAGGTGCTGACCCAAGCGTAACATCAATCAAGGAGAGACCCGGATGGATCTGACCGAGGCCATGCCACGGAGCGGAGAAGTTGTGCCCGAAACAGGCGAAATGCACAGCGCAATCAACGACTTCTTGGGCGCGATTGAAGCGTTCAAGGCCGACGTGAATTCGAAATTTCAAAAGCAGGAAGAGAGACTGACCATGCTTGACCGTAAATCCCTGACCGCAAAACGTCCCGCTCTGTCGATGGCATATGACGCCGAGGCACCGCACAAGAAGGCGTTCGACGCCTATCTGCGCAGCGGTGACGACGAGGGCCTGCGCGGTCTGGATATCGAAGCCAAGGGCATGTCCACCGCAGTGGCGGCTGATGGTGGATATCTGGTGGACCCTCAGACCAGCGAGCGCATTTCAGGCGTTCTGTCGAGCACCGCTTCGATCCGCGCGATTGCCAATGTGGTGAGCGTCGAGGCGACCAGTTATGACGTGCTGATCGACCGCGCCGAACTGGGCCACGGTTGGGCGAACGAAACCTCGACCATGACCGAGACCGCGTCGCCCCAGATCGACCGTATCACCATCCCGTTGCACGAGCTGTCGGCGCTGCCCAAGGCCTCGCAGCGACTGCTGGATGACAGTGCGTTCGACATCGAGGGTTGGCTGGCGGGCCGTATCGCCGACAAGTTCGCCCGTGCCGAGGCCTCTGCGTTTGTCAGCGGCGATGGTGTGGACAAGCCCAAAGGTTTCCTGACCCACAACCGTGTCGATGACGAGATCTGGACCTGGGGCAATCTGGGCTATGTGCCTACTGGCGCGGATGGAGCCTTCTCGGGTGCGGAGAGCCTGATTGATCTGGTCTACGCTCTGGGGGCTCAGTACCGCGCTCGCGCGCAGTTCGTGATGAACTCGAAGACCGCAGGTCAGGTGCGCAAGCTCAAGGACAACGATGGCCGCTTCTTGTGGTCGGACGGTCTGGCAGCAGGCGAACCCGCGCGTCTCTTGGGTTATCCCGTCCTGATCGCCGAGGACATGCCCGATATCACCGCCGGCTCCTGCGCGATTGCCTTTGGCGATTTCCAGTCGGGTTACACCGTGGCCGAACGCCCTGATCTGCGCGTCCTGCGTGACCCCTTCAGCGCGAAACCCCACGTCCTGTTCTATGCGACCAAGCGTGTTGGCGGGGACGTTAGCGACTTTGCTGCGATCAAACTTCTGAAGTTCGCCGCCTCCTGATCCGGGGCGCAGTGATCCGGCCCGCAGGTGGGCCGGACAAGGCCGCGCGCTGTCGCTGTCTGGCCAATCCTCCGCACGAGGGCGGCAGCGCGGGGTCCGAGTTTGAGCGGGCTGATTTCGGAGAACAACATGATCCTGAACGAAGAGACAAAAGTGCCTTTGGCCGCATTGCCGGTGCAGGCGTTCAAGTCCCATTTGCGGTTGGGCACAGGGTTCGGAGAGGACGCGGTGCAGGAAGCGGTTCTTGAGGGCTATTTGCGCGCAGCACTGGCCGCCATCGAGCGCCGCACGGGTAAGGCTCTGATCACGCGAGAATTTTCCTGCCGGATCGAGGCATGGCGCGATGTGTCCGGACAAACCCTTCCGTTGGCGCCTGTCCGTCAGGTTCTGGAAATGAGCCTGATCGATGTGGACGACAACCTGAGCATCGTCCCGGCAGAGCGGTACCGCCTAGCAGGGGATGCCCAACGACCGCGGATTGCGCCGCGCGGAACCCAGCTGCCGACTATCCCGACCGGTGGCTATGCCGAGATCTTCTTTCTCGCGGGGTATGGCGAGACTTGGGGGGATCTGCCTGCCGATCTGGCGCAGGCGGTGATGATGCTGGCGAGCCACTACTACGAGTACCGCGACCAGAGCGCGGGTGGGGCCGATGCCTTTCCGTTCGGTGTCAGCGGGTTGATCGAGCGGTTCCGCACGGTGCGTGCATTCGGGAGGATCGGCGCATGAAGGCGGTTCACCTGTCGCAAAAGCTCGGATTGGAAAGCCGCGTGGCCACACCCGACGGTGCAGGCGGGATGCAATCCGGCTGGGAGAGCTTGGGCACGCTGTGGGCAGATGTGCGCGGCGGCTCCGGCCGGATCGTAGGGGGGGCGGCGCAGGCGGTTTCCGAGACTGCCTATCGCATGGTGGTGCGCGCCGCCCCAATGGGCAGCCCGTCCCGACCTGCGGCAGGACAGCGGTTTCGTGCGGGCGCCCGTGTTTGGCAGATCGAAGCGGTTCGGGAATACGACCCGGCCGCGCGTTACCTGATCTGCTTTGCCAAAGAGGAGGTGGCGGTATGAGCTATCAACTTGGTGCGGCGTTTCAGACCGCGCTGTTTTCCCAGTTGTCGTCGGATGTCGAGGTGGCGGCACTGATCGGTGATGCGGTCTATGACGCGGTGCCTGCGGGCACGTTGCCCGAAACCTATGTGCTGCTGGGAGACGAGGCCGCCAGAGGCACCGCCGACCCGGAGGGCGCGGGTGCGCTGCATGACTTTACCCTGTCGATCGTTTCGACCGCGCAGGGGTTCTTGACGGCCAAGACCGTAGCAGCGGCGATTGGCAAGGCGCTCGATCTGCCTTCGATGACCTTGGCCGAAGGGCGGGTGGTCTGGATGCAGTTTCGCAAGGCCAGAGCCCATCGCACAGCAGAAATACGCCAGATCGACCTGAAGTATCGGGCCTATCTGGCAGCAGACTGACATTCAATCAAAGAGGTGAACTATGGCTACTCAGGCGGGCAAGGACCTACTGATCAAGATCGACCAGACCGGTGATGGTGTGTTCGAAACTCTGGCGGGACTGCGTGCGACGCGTTTGTCTTTCAATGCGGAAACCGTGGATGTGACCAATCTGGACAGCGCAGGCGGCTGGCGAGAGCTGCTCGCTGGTGCAGGGGTGAAGTCGGCGTCGATTTCGGGTTCCGGTGTGTTCAAGGATACTGCGGGCGATGCCCGTGCGCGCCAGATTTTCTTTGACGGGCAGATGCCGGAGTTTCAGGTGATCATCCCTGATTTCGGGATCGTTCAGGGTGCGTTCCAGATTTCCGCAATCGAATATGCAGGTACCTATGACGGCGAGGCGACCTACGAGCTGTCGCTGGCATCGGCGGGCGCTCTTGGGTTTACCGCTCTGTGATGGCGAACCCCTGGAGCGGAGAGGTCGCCATTTCCATGGGCGGGACCGAACGAACCATGAAGCTGACCCTCGGGGCCTTGGCCGAACTGGAGGCCCGGATCGAGGCTGGCAGTCTGGTCGACCTGATCGAACGGTTCGAAAGCGGTTCCTACCGTGCGGCTGACCTTTTGGCGTTGATCACTGCCGCGTTGCGCGGCGGTGGTTGGCCGACCTGCGAGGCCGAGGTTGCCGAAGCGTCTTTTGACGGCGGGCTGAGCGAGGCAGCCAGGCTGGCTGCACGGTGTTTGACACTGGCCTTCGCGCCGCCCGAGACCGCCGGATAACCGTCTTGGACTTTGGCGGCATGTTGCGGGTGGCTTTGGCGGAGATGAAGCTCGAGCCATCCGTTTTCTGGGCACTGACCCCCTATGAATTCATGACCATGACCGGCCGCATCCCTTCGGATGCGCCCATGGTCCGTGCGCGGCTCGAGGATTTGAGCCGGGCCTTTCCCGACACCAGAGGAGAGTGATGATGACCGACGGTCTGAGTGATCTAGAGAGCGATCTGGAGCGCCTCGAGCAAACAATGGACAGGGCAGCCAGCCTGACTCGTGGTTTCGAGGCGGAACTGACGCGGATGCGAGAGAGCCTCGGAGAGACCACCCTGGACATGAAACGCATGGAGCGGGGCATGTCGAGCGGCTTGCGCCGGGCTTTTGATGCGGTGGTTCTGGATGGATCGAAACTGAGCAGCGCCCTGTCCGGCCTCGGTCAATCCATGGTGAAGACGGCGTATTCCTCGGCGACCAAACCTGTCACCGATCAGGCTTCGGGTATTCTGACGGGCACTTTGGGTGCGCTGATGGCGGGGATCATGCCCTTTGCCAAGGGGGGCGCATTCACGCAGGGGCGGGTAATGCCCTTTGCCAAAGGTGGCATTGTCACTAGCCCCACCACCTTTCCTATGAAGGGGGCGACGGGGCTTATGGGCGAGGCCGGTCCCGAAGCGATCATGCCGCTGACACGCGGGCCAGACGGCTCTTTGGGCGTTCGCAGTACCGGCGGACAAGGGCCGGTTTCGGTCGTCATGAACATCACAACCCCTGACGCAGCCAGTTTCCGGCGCAGCCAATCGCAGATCGCGGCCCGCATGGGGCGTGTGCTCTCTCAGGGCAGTCGAAATCAGTAAGGAAGACAAAGATGGCTTTTCACGAACTACGGTTTCCGACCGACTTGAGCTTTGGCGCATTGGGCGGGCCCGAGCGCCGCACCGAGATTGTCACCCTCTCGAACGGGTTCGAAGAGCGCAACACGCCATGGCACCATTCGCGCCGCCGGTATGACGCGGGGATGGGGGTGCGGTCGATGGCGGATCTGGAAGTGCTGATCGCATTCTTCGAGGCGCGGGCAGGGCAGTTGCATAGTTTCCGCTGGAAAGACTGGAGCGATTTCCGGTCAGCCAAAGGTCAGAACCCGATCACCCCCGAAGATCAAGTGATTGCAATCGGGGATGGCGAACGCCGTGATTTCCAGTTGGCAAAGGAATACCGCTCTGGCGCGCAAAGCTACCTGCGGCCGCTCAAGAAGCCGGTGCATGGCACTGTCCGTCTGGCCGTGGCGGGGGCCGAGATGCACGAAGGGATCGACTGGTCGATCGACGAGACCACTGGCATCGTTACCTTTGTCTCTGCGCCAGAGACGGATGCGCCCGTGACGGCAGGCTACGAGTTTGACGTTCCGGTGCGGTTCGATACCGACGCGATCCAGATCGCGATGTCCCGATTCAACGCAGGCGAAGTCCCCGATGTGCCTGGGGGGGAGGTGCGTCTATGAGCAACCTGAAGATGGAAACGACGACTTACTGTCGCGCCTGGCGGCTTATGCGGTCAGATGGCATTTCTTTCGGTTTCACCGATCATGACGGCTCTTTGACCTTCGACGGGACCGAGTTCCGACCTGACGGCGGAATGAGCGCCTCTGCGGTCGAGACAGCGACCGGTCTATCGGTGGACAATGCCGAAGCCTTTGGCGTCTTGAGCGCCGAGGGTATCTCGGCCGAGGATATTCGCGCGGGCTTCTTCGATGGGGCCAAATTCGTGCTCTGGCGTGTGAATTGGAGCAATGTCGAAGATCGGGAAATCCTGTTTTCCGGGCAGCTCGGGGACATTCGCCAAGCGGGCGGTTCCTTTCAGGCCGAACTACGCGGCATGGCTGATTTGCTGAACCAACCCCGAGGGCGCACATACCAGAAATCTTGCGGCGCTCTTCTCGGGGATCAGGCGTGTGGGGTGCAGTTGCAGCAGCCTCTGTACTGGCTCGAGGGGGAAGTCGATTCAGTCGTCGATAATCGCGTTCTGTTCGTGCGGACTGACGCTCTGCACGATGCAGGCTGGTTCACGCGCGGGGTGGTGACATTCCCTGCTTTGGCGGGGCCCGCAGCGCAGGCCTTGGTGAAATCGGACAGTGTCGTTGACGGGCTGCGCCGGATCGAACTCTGGAACCCTTTGAACAGCGAAATCCTAGAGGGCATGGCGGTTCAGGTCACTGCGGGATGCGACAAGCTGTTCTCGACCTGCCGTTTCAAATTCAAGAATACCGCGAATTTCCAGGGGTTTCCCGATCTGCCCGGGGATGACTGGATGCTGCGCTATCCGAATACCGCGGAGCCCAAAGACGGAGGGAGCCGCCGATGAGGCCGATCGCACAAGCGGCGCTGGCAGAGGCGCGGGCCTGGATCGGGACACCCTACCTGCATCAATCCAGTGTCAAAGGCGTCGGCACCGATTGTTTGGGGCTGTTGCGCGGCGTGTGGCGACATTTGTACGGGGCAGAGCCGGAGGCTATTCCGCCATACACTGCGGATTGGTCAGAGCCCCAAGGGGACGAGGTCTTGTGGCGCGCAGCGCTGCGCCACCTGACCCCCAAAGACAAGCGCGACGCGGGAGAGGGCGACGTCTTGTTGTTCCGTATGCGTCATGGAGGGGTGGCCAAACATCTGGGCCTACAGAGCAACTGCGGGACGGCCCCGCGATTTATCCATGCATTTGGCGATCATGCGGTTCTGGACAGTCCGCTGAGCGCCCCTTGGCGTCGCCGCATCGTGGCGCGTTTCGAATTTCCCGATGAGGTAAAGTAATGGCAACGATCATTCTATCTGCCGCTGGCGGAGCGCTTGGTAGCGCTCTGGGCGGAAGTTTCGCTGGCCTTGGACTGGCAACGCTCGGGCGTGCTGGCGGTGCGGCTTTGGGGCGGGCGCTGGACGAGCGCCTTTTTTCACAGGGGGGCACGAGCGCCTCTGCTATCGAGGTTGGTCGGACCAACCGTCTGCGGATCGGCTCTGCATCCGAGGGCGAAGGGATCGCCAAGGTTTACGGGCGGACCAGAGTGGCAGGCCAGATCATTTGGGCCACGCGGTTCAAAGAGACCGTGCACACCAAAACCTCGCGCAGCGGCGGCGGCAAAGGGTCGTCCGGTGGTCACAGCACTTCGACCCAGACCTACAGCTATTCAATCAGCCTCGCCCTTGCGCTCTGCGAGGGCGAGATTGCGCGTGTCGGACGCATTTGGGCTGATGGCAGCGAGGTCGATCTTTCGACCCTGAACTGGCGTGTTTACAACGGTGCGGTGGATCAGCAGCCCGATCCTTTGATCGAGGCAATCGAAGGGTCTGACGCGGTGCCGGCCTATCGCGGCACTGCCTATGTGGTCATCGAAGATCTACAGCTGGGGGCCTATGGCAATCGCGTGCCCCAGTTCAGCTTCGAAGTGGTCCGGCACGCCCCCGAGCAGCTCGAAGCCCACGGCGATATCTCTCGTGATATTACTGCGGTGGCGATGATCCCGGGATCGGGTGAGTATACTCTGGCCACTACTCCGGTGCACTACGGGCAGGGGCTTGGGCGCAATTCGTCGGCGAACGTGAACAGCTTTTCGGGGATCAGCGACTTCGAGACCTCTGTGGCGGCGTTGACCGAAGAAGCCCCGAATTGCCGCGCGGCCTCGTTGGTTGTTTCTTGGTTCGGGGATGACCTGCGCTGCGGGGCTTGCTCGATCAAGCCCAAGGTGGAGCAGACCGCCCATGATGGGGTCGGCATGCCTTGGCAAGTCAGTGGCGTCTCGCGCGGGTTGGTTGAAGTGGTCGCGGAATTGGATGGGGCGCCCGTCTATGGCGGGACGCCTGCGGACCAATCGGTGATCGAGGCGATCCAGCACCTGAACGCCATGGGGCAAGAGGTGATGTTCTATCCCTTTATCCTGATGGACCAGCTTGGGGGGAACGGGTTGCCTGATCCTTGGGGACAGTCTGAAGAGCAACCGCCGCTGCCTTGGCGCGGGCGGATCACTCTGTCTACGGCACCAGCTCAGGCGGGTTCTCCTGACGGAACCGAAGCCGCCGACGCCGAAGTGGCGGCTTTTATCGGGACCGCTGCGCCCGAGCAGTTCCGTATCGAGGGTGGGCCGGTTCGGTATATCGGCCCCGAGGACTGGTCCCTGCGCCGGGTTGTGCTGCACTATGCGATGCTATGCCAGCTGGCAGGGGGCGTTCATTCGTTCTGTATCGGGTCCGAATTGCGGGCGTTGACGCAAATTCGCGGCGCAAACGGTTTCCCTGTGGTCGAGGCACTAAAAACCTTGGCGGCTGATGTGCGCTCTATTCTCGGGGCAGAGACCAAGTTGGGCTACGCAGCGGACTGGAGCGAATACTGGGGCTATCAGCCCCAAGATGGTAGTGGCGACCGCTACTTCCACCTTGACCCACTGTGGGCGCACCCGGAGATCGACTTTGTCGGGATCGACAACTACATGCCGCTGTCGGACTGGCGCGATGGTACAGGCCATGCGGATCAAGAATGGGGAACGCCCTATAATCCCGCGTACCTCTCGCAAAACATCGAAGGCGGTGAAGGCTACGACTGGTACTACCCCAGCGAGGTCGCCAGAGAACGCCAGCAACGCGCGCCAATAACGGATGGTGCCTATGGCGAGCCTTGGGTTTATCGCTACAAGGATATCCGCAGTTGGTGGACGAGCCATCACCATGAACGCATCGGCGGTACCCGCGCAGAGAATTCGACCGCTTGGGAGCCCTTTTCCAAACCGATCTGGTTCACGGAAATCGGCTGCGCCGCGGTGGACAAGGGCACCAACCAGCCCAACAAGTTCGTGGACCCCAAGTCCTCGGAATCCGCGCTGCCGCATTTCTCGACGGGCGAGAGGGATGAGTTCATCCAGATGCAGTATCTGCGCGTGATGCGTGAATACTGGCAGGATCCGTCGAAAAATCCGGTCTCTCCGGTGTATGACGGCCCCATGCTGGATGCGGAACGCATGTTCGTCTGGGCTTGGGATGCGCGGCCCTATCCGGCGTTCCCGAACCATGGGGGCCTCTGGAAAGACGCGCCCAATTATCAGCGTGGGCACTGGATCACTGGACGCAGTGGGCATCGGACACTGGCTTCGGTGGTGGGCGAGATTTGCGCCTCTGCAGGTGTTACAGATGTGGACACGTCCGGGCTCTACGGGATCGTGCGCGGTTATTCGGAATCAGCCCCCCAAACCGCCCGCGCGGCGCTACAGGGATTGATGGTGAGCCATGGCTTCGAAGCAATCGAAGAGGGGGGCACCATGGTGTTCCGCTCGCGTCAGGTGAATGCGGTGACCGAACTGGACCCGACCTGCGTTCTGGCGGACGAAAGTGGCGACATCCGTCACGCGCGATCGTCCGATCTGGAGGTGCCGAACACGGTTTCGCTGTCGTTCTTCGAAGCGGACGCTGGCTTTGATCCGGTGTCGGTTGAAACCCGTGCACCTTGGCAGAGTGTTGCGCGACCCTCGCAGAACGAACTGCCCTTGGTTCTGACGCGCGGCGAAGCGAAACAGGCCGCCGAACGCTGGTTGTCCGAGGCACAAACGGGTCGCGAACGCTGCGAGTTCACTCTGCCGCCCTCGCAAGATAACGTTGGCGCGGGGGATCTGGTTGCCTTCTCCGGCGCCCCGGAGCGCATTTATCGGGTCGAGCGTGTCACCGTCGCCGAAGGCCGCGAGATCGAAGCGGTCCGTGTGGACCCCTCGGTCTATACGCCCGCGACGGAGGTGGCCGAGGTCCAGATTACAGAGCCATATGTGCCACCTTTGCCTCCCCTCTGTCTGCCGATGGAATTGCCGCTTTTGCGCGGGGACGAGGTGGCTCATGCGCCGTACCTTGCGGCGACGGGTGATCCTTGGCCGGGCGGTGTGAACGTCTACAGCAGTCGGACCGATTCAGGCTACGTGCTCTCGAAAACCCTCGAGGCGCAAGCGACCATCGGGCAGCTGGAGACACCTTTGCCCTTTGCGCCGATGGGGGCAGAACAGCGCGGGGTTTCCATTGAGGTCACGCTGGTCTCTGGCGCGCTTTCTTCGGTCGAGGACGCGGCGTTTCTGTCTGGCGGTAATGTTGCAGCGATCGGCTCGGGTGCGCCGGATGGATGGGAGCTGATCCAGTTCCGCACGGCAGAGCCACTGGGCGGTCGCCGTTACAGGCTCTCCGGGTTCCTGAGGGGGCAGGCCGGTACGGATTGGGTCACGTCGGACCCGTGGCCAGAGGGAAGCTATTTCGTTCTGATCGACGGCGCGCTGGATCAAATCGATCTGGCTCTCGATGGCCTTGGTTTGCCGCAATACCTGCGCTCTGGTCCTGTGGGGCGGTCTTATGACGACCGATCCTACACGACTCAGGAAGTGACCTTTGTGGGCCGAGGGCTCGCGCCCTATCGCCCGTGTCACCTGAAGTTCGAACGTTCAGGCGGGGATGACACTTTGACCTGGGTACGGCGCACGCGGATCGGTGGGGACGACTGGACCCGCGAAGAAGTGCCCCTGGCTGAAACAATCGAGGCCTATTCCCTGCGCATCTACGCACAGGGCTCTCTTATCCGCGAAGAGAAGCTAACCGAACCACGGTATGTCTACAGCGCGGCAATGCGGGCTGCGGATGGGGTGTCCGGCCAGTACCGCTATGAAATCGCGCAGATTTCCGATCTGTTCGGGGCAGGGCCCGCGGCCAGTTTGGTGGTCGAATAATGAAAACGACGGATGGCATTCACGAAATGCCATCCGTTCACAATCGCGTCCTTGCATTTCGTCACCCGATCCTATCTGTTACAGTGTTCGAAAGAGCGGAGGGCCAGCATGCCTGAGACACAATCCAAAATTGCCGCGATCGACCCTGTCTGGTCCCGGATCGTGGAGGAGGCCGAAGCGGCCATCAAAGACGAGCCCCTGCTAGGCGGGCTGGTCCATTCGACGATTCTGCACCACGGCACGTTGGAACGTGCGCTGACCTACCGGATGGCGATGAAACTGTCCTCGCCAGAGATGTCCGGTCAGTTGCTGCGCGAGATCGCCGAAGAGGCCTATGCCAGCGACGAAACCTTGGGCGAGGCGGCCCGTGCCGACATCGTCGCTGTGTATGAGCGCGACCCCGCATGTCTGCGGTACATCCAGCCTCTGCTGTTCTTCAAAGGCTTTCAGGCCATCCAAGGCTACCGCGTGGCCCATTGGCTGTGGCAGACCGGTCGCCATGATCTGGCGTATTTCCTCCAGATGCGGATTTCCGAGCAATTCGGTCTGGACGTGCACCCTGCGGCGCGTATCGGGCGTGGCATCATGATCGACCATGCGCACTCCATCGTGATCGGGGAAACCGCTGTCGTCGGTGACAACGTGTCGATGCTGCACTCGGTGACTTTGGGCGGGACCGGCAAAGAAGAAGAGGACCGTCACCCCAAGATCGGAAACGGTGTTCTGATCGGCGCTGGTGCCAAGGTTCTGGGCAACATCAAGGTCGGTGACTGCTCGCGCGTTGCGGCGGGCTCTGTGGTGCTACAGGACGTGCCGCCCTGCAAGACCGTGGCTGGTGTGCCCGCGCGCATTGTCGGAGAAGCAGGGTGTAGCCAGCCGTCGCTGAGCATGGACCACAATTTTCCGTCGCACGGCTGAAGATACCTTCACGTAATTCGTAAGTCGGGTTTGCGAAAATGCGAACCCGAATGCGGCGCATTTCGCCGTTATGTCGATTCCTTCGGGGGCGTCGCACAAGGTCACG
>CAXQKF010000500.1:0-24764 GCA_964224285.1 Donghicola sp.
ATGCCCGCCACCAAGATCACCAGCATGATCGCCGTCGCCCGCCAGATTTCCGCCAGCGCAATGGCCGCGAAAACCAGCCACGGGTTCTGGTAACCCAAGAGCGTTATCGGCTTTTCCACCAGCCCCAGACCGGTCATCATCGAGTTCAAAAAGCCCGACTGTTCAAAGATCGCCAGCCAGATGATGCCTGCCGCAAGGTCCGAGATCCCCAGCGGGATCGTCCAGACATAAAGGACCAGATCGCGGCCCTTCTGCATCCGGTTCACCATCGTCGCCATCAACAGCGCCAGCGCCAGCTGCACCGGCACTACGATAGCGGCCAGCAGCATGGTGTTCTTTAGGGAAATCGGGAACTTCCAGTAGCCGACCACCTCGCGGAAATTATCCAGCGTAAAGCCCCCGCCCGTGGTGAAAGCCTGCTTGGCCACCAGTGCGAACGGGTAGAGAAAGAACACCCCCAGAAACAAAGTGACTGGCAGGATCAGGACATAGGGCAGATATCGCGGAGTCATGGAACCTCTCCGTTCCAACGGACCAAGGGGCCGTCGGGGAATGGGGTGTTCGGGCCGCAGTTGGCCCGAACCAGATCAGTTTAGCGCGATTATTCGACCGGACATGCGCCTTCGGACGGCGCGTCAGGTGCCCAACAGGGGGCGCCGGTCTTTTCCATGATGCCCGCCAGCACGGACTTCTGATCGTCCAGCACCGCGCGGATGTCCTGACCGCCCAGAATGATGCGCTCGAACGTGTCGACGAAGACACGGTTAAAGTCGCCGCCCATGTCGCCAAGACCCGCAGGCAGCAGGCCGGGGTTCGCATCGGCCGCGCCGCTCATCTTGGCAATCGCATCACCCGAAGCCTTCACGGCGGGGGGCAGATCGTCCGGCAGATCAACCGGCACCACGGGGAAGAAGTTGGTGGCCTTCAGGGTGGCAATCTGGGTTTCGGGCTGCATCATATATTGGACCAGCGCCTTGGATGCCTCCATGTCGGGTGCGGTCTTGGGGATGGCCAGACCTGCCAGCACCGGCATAAAGCCGCGCCCCGTGGGGCCTGCGGGCGCGGGGAAGGCGACAAAATCATCGGGACGTTCATTGAACGCCTGCGCCAGTCGCGAGGTATGGTCAAAGACGATCCACGCATCGCCCGAAAGCAGCTGCTCTTGCAGGAACGAGAAGTTGGTCGAGGCCGGATTGGTGTGCGACCACAACTCGCGGAACTTTTCCCATGCCTCAACCGCCGCGTCCGAGGCAAAGGTCCGCACCACGCCATCCGTGTAGGACGGGTAGAGATAGCCTTGGAAGAAGCGGTGCTTCAGCCCCTTCTCGCCTGCGGGAAAGCCGAATTTCTTCTGGCCGGTGCCCTCTTCGACGGAGGCGGTCCATGCGATCAGCTGGTCATAGGTCAGTGCGTTGATATCCGCGCCCTCGGGCAGATATTGCAGCGCCTCTTTGTTGGCGGCCATGATGTAGCTGGCCTGCATCCACGGCAGGTACTGCATCTGGTCGGTTCCCAGCATCGCAAGGGTGTTGAACGTGGCGCTTTCCGCCGCAACACCCAGATCGCCAAGGTCCACCAGATCATCGGCGCTCATGGCGGCAAAGTTGCCGTGCAGAGCGCCAAGCACCTCAATCGTGCCTTTGCCGGCCTGCAATTCCGCCTGAAGGCGGGTCAGCCACGGGCCGTCCTCGTTCGGCTGGTAGTCAACGGCGCTGCCATAGCCCGCCAGCACCTGTTCGCGCATGGCCTGCGCCTCTTCGACAGGGCGGGCCTGCGTGGACCAGAACAGGGTTTCTGCCTGTGCCGCCGCAGCCACACAAAGGATGGCAAGGCCAGAGGCCATACCCGAGAATTTGGAACGAAGCGTCATGGTTTCCTCCCTTTCATGACGAAGCACACCAGGCTCCCCGCTGATGTGCGATGTCGTTCAGCCGTCTCCCTTTATCCGGCGGAGATCGGCGGAACCTTTGACCAGAGTCGCCCGCGGTTTGGCGTGGCGAAATTCCTCCGGCATGGGCTCAACCTTGGTATAACGATATACCATTCGTCAATCAGAATCTGTATTATTGATCCATCATATCAACCATGAGCTGCATTATGATTTCGATAATCTTGATCTCGACAGGCTTTTGCGGCAGAAAAGATGCCTAATCGTTCTACCAGATGAGGCATGATGTCGGGCAAACCCACTCTGGCAACGGTCGCGAAAGAGGCGGGGGTTTCGGTCCCGACCGTCAGCCAAGTGCTGCGGGGCACCGGCCGGATTTCAGAGCAGACACGGGACAAGGTTCTGGCGGCAGCGCGCAAGCTGCACTACGTCACCGACCAGCGCGCCGCAGCGATGCGGTCAGGCGAAAACCGCGAGATCGGCTTTGTGATCAACCAGTTGCTGAACCCCTTTAATGCCGAGGTGGTCAGCGGCGTCGTCGATCTGCTGGAAGACGAAGGCTACATGGTCTCTATCGTCGACACCCGCGACGATGCCGCTCGGCAAGAGCGGCAGTTGCAAGCTTTCATCCGTCACGGGCGAGGGGGGCTGTTATGGGTTCCTGCAATGAACACGCCGGATCAGGCTTTCGACCTACTGGCGGCCCATGGCATCCCCACGGTCACTTTTCTGCGCCATGTTCGCCGCGATCTCGACCACGTCGGCATCCGCAACGCCGAAGCCACCGCTTTGGCGACCAACTACCTTGCCGACCTCGGTCACCGTCACATTGCCTATTTGGGCGGGACAGACATGACCTTTGTGCGCCGCGACCGGATCGCGGGCTATCAGGCTGCTATGACAGAACGCGGCCTCGGGGCCGGTCTGATCTGGGACTCAGAGGACAACAAGCGTGCGGGTCTGGATTCAATGACCGCCCTGCTACGCCAACATCCGCAAACCACCGGCGTGGTCTGCAACGGAGACATGGTCGCGATTGGTGCAAGCCTCGCGCTGACCCGGCTGGGGCTAAAACCCGCCGAGGACGTTTCGGTCATCGGTTTCGATGACATTCAGGATGCCGCCGTCGCAACGCCGCCCTTGACGACGATGTCCGTGTCCCCGCGTAAACTGGGGCATCGGTTGGCGCGGACGCTTCTTGACCGGATCGAGGACCCGCAGATGCCCCCGACGGTTTCGGAACTCACGGCAGAACTGGTGGTACGGGCGACAACCGGACCTGCACCGACCCCGTCTGATACCTGAGCGTCCCGCCCATGCCGATCAGTACTCCGGAATATGCCAGTCCGTTTTAGGCTGAGCACTCCCCCGCTAGAATGTGAAACGATGACCTTACCGGCGCCTCCAGAAACAGGCCTCTTGACTTATAGCTAATAAAAAATAATTTTTATTATATTTCGAGAAGGAGTTCAAAATGACCCGATTGATTCCGCCTATTCTGTTTCTGATCCTGCTCTCCGCACTGATCCCCCTCTATGCCTTCCACCAACCAGCGTTCGCCTTGCGCACAGACGCTGCGATGCCTTGGGACATTCCTTTGATCCTTGGCTTTGCGATCCTGCTATGGGCCTTTCTTCATTTCAAAAAGAAGAACGCAGAGATCCACACCTTCCGCCAACCCAAAGGTCTGATCACAGACGGCCCATTCCGGTTCAGCCGCAATCCGATGTATCTGGGCTTCTTCCTGCTCCTGCTGGCCGCCGCTTTTGCGGTGAACACTTGGTGCGCGTTGCTGGCGCCGCTTGGCTTTCTTTTGGCCTCAATGTTCTGGTACATCCCGCACGAAGAACGTCGTATGCGGTCCACCTTCGGGACGGCCTATGATGATTACGCTTGGAAGACGAGACGTTGGATCTAAATGGCACGCCCAAAGGCTGATACCGCAAAGATCAGGGCCGACCTGATCGCTGCGGCAGAAAAACAGCTCGAGCAAACGGACGGTCGGCGACTGGTTCTTTCGGACCTCGCCGAGGCCGTGGGCATGTCACAATCCTATGTCCACACGTTCTTTCCGACAAAAGCCGATCTAGTCCGCGCACTCGCGGTCAAGTGGTTCCAAGCCGTTGAAACCGTTTCGCATAAGGCAGCGTATGCTGACCAACCCGCAGAAGAACGGCTGGAAAATTGGCTCTTGGGAATCCTGCGGGTCAAACGGGATCGCTTTGACGCCAACCCGAAGCTCTTTCGGGCCTACCTCGAACTGGCCTCAAGGCACAAGGACTTGGTTCAAAACCATGTGGCCAAGCTGCGAATTGATCTGGTGTCGATCCTCCGAGAGATGGTCCCTGAACAACAATTAGCGGCAACGGTCGACCTGTGCGAAGACGCGACACTCTTGTTCCGGACGCCGCAAAACATTGCCGCCTACCGCAACCGCGCCACGGATAATGCCGCCCGAGCGGTATGCAAAGTGCTCGTCGCCCAGATTTCTCGTTAGACGTTCGCGGCTCGGCCTCTGGCTTCGGGTGCGCAGCCGCTCTTTCCAATGACTGCCCTATAGCGGTCCGGCAAAGGCCGCCAGTCGATGGCGCCCTTTGCCGCTTTGCCGCAGAGCCATTAGACCTAGGCCAACAAGCCACTCCTCAGCGCGACCAGATCGACATGCCGCGACATGAAGCTCGCTCCGGCTTTGATGGCCGCATCGTACACCTCGGCAGACAAGGTCAGAGCTCCCGCAGGGAGACCCGCCGCGCGGATACGGCGAATTGAAGACAGCAAGGCTTCGGTCACATCTGGATGGCCGGGATTTCCGACGTGTCCCAAGCTGGCTGCCAGATCCGCAGGTCCGACAAAGATCGCATCAACGCCATCAACGTTTGCGATCTCTTCGATCTGACCCATCGCTTCGACCGTTTCGACCTGAACAATCAGGCAGATCTCTTGCCGCGCCTTCTTGTGATAACCCGCTATTTTGCCGAACCGAGTCGCACGTGTGACCCCCGAAACACCGCGGATACCCGTCGGCGCATACTCGACGGCTGCCACGGCCTCCGCCGCCTCTGCGGCGCTCTGAACGTATGGGATCAGCAGAGTCTGCGCCCCAAGGTCCAGCAACTTCTTGATTTCCGCGGGATCCAGCGACCCCGGACGCACGATGGGCGAAACGGGGTAGGGCGCAACCGCTTGCAAGAGTGGCAGGACCGAGATCGCATCCAAAGGCGAATGTTCTGTGTCGAACATCATCCAGTCGAACCCGCAGTCAGCCATCATCTCGGCAGCCAGCGTATCCCCCATTGTGCACCAAATACCGCGCTGCAGCCGCCCTTCTTTCAGAGCGGCTTTAAACGCGTTCTTGTATAGCTCGGCCATCCTGCCAACCCCTATTCAAAACTGACGCCGATAGACCCGAGCGGGCCGTAGTCAGCAAAGATCACGTCGCCCGAAGCGATGTCCACAGGTCGGGTAAATGACCCACCCAGAACAATGTCGCCTTTCTTTAGGCCATCCCCCAAGGGGGCCAGCTTGTTCACCAGCCAAGCTATGCCCGCTGCCGGATGTCCCATGATTGCGGCCGAAACGCCAGATTCCTCAATCACCCCATTCTTGGCCAGCGTTGCCCCGACCCAGCGCACATCGATGTCAAAGGGGCGGAAACTGCGCCCCCCCATGACGATCGCACCAAAGGCCGCATTGTCCGCAATTGTATCGACAATCGCCCGCGGCACCTCTGTCCGGTAATCAATGATCTCGAGCGCCGGAGTGACGTATTCGGTCGCTCGCATCACATCGTGCATTTGGCAGCCTTCGCCTTGCAGATCCTCGCCCATGATAAAGGCAAGCTCTGTTTCAAGGCGAGGCTTGATAAATGTCCCTGCGGGGATGCGCGCACCATCCATGAACAGCGCGTCATCCAGGATCAGCCCGTAGTCTGGCTCGGTCATCCTGCTGGCCATCTGCATGGCGCGGCTGGTCAGACCAATCTTGCGCCCCACGATCTTTGCACCTTTGGCCAGACGCCCCTCGGCCCAACGACGCTGAACGTCATAGGCATCCTCGATTTCCATGTCCGGATAGGTTCTGGAGAGCTGCGGAACGGTGACGCGGGTCTCTTCGGCGACGAGCAAGCTTTGCGCTGCTTCCTGTCGCTGTTCGCTCGATAACATCTCGAATTTCCTCTTATCGTCAGAGCATTAGATGGCGGACAAAGGTACTGCGATCACTGCCGCTTGAGTGATTTCCTCGACCACAAAGGCCACGCTTCCCAACACGGCGCAGCCGGTCATCAGGATAATCACCGCGGTCGTAAAAAGGGTCACATTGGCATCGCAAATCCCGAAGATCGGCAGCTTGAAAGGGGGCACACCGTTCACTTCGTCAACGAGAGCGCCGCCGTAGATCGGGCGCATGATGACTGCGGTCCAGAAGCCGCCATAGGCGCAAACGCTCAGGATGGCTGCGATCCAGATGGGCCATGCGTTTTCGCCAGCCGTCCAGATCAGGAACAACGCCAGCAGGCCGATGTAGACATAGGACATCACCTGCCAGACGCAATGGAACCGTGCATGCGGGGTCCAGCTGGGATTGAACCAGTGGGTTTTGTTTGAATCAAACGCAAACGGAATAAGGCTGTATCCAAGTGATGAAATGGTCAGAAGAATTTTGGCAAACAAGAGCATTTCGCGTCCTCCCGGGTGTGGAAACCGTCCGCTCCTCAACGGACATGAATCGTACCAATATTCGGTACAATGTATCGAAAAATGCTCACAGCAACCCAAACTGTCAAGCAGCGTTCTGCGCACGAAACGCCAATGCCACCGGCCCCAAAGCCGACGACGCTTAGATTTCAAAGATTTGAGAGAAGTATTTTTTAGATCGAGCTACCGAAACGCGCCTGAACTTCACGTCGGAAATTGAGCAAAGCAGCCTTCAGGTCTTCTTCGCGGCGCTTGAATCGAGCCGTTGGCATGGCAATCGAAATCGCCAATTTATGCCCTCCGATCTCGGGCAGAGTAGTCGCCATTGCACAAGCGTCATCGCCATATTCTTCTCGGTCGATAAACAGACCAAATTCGGCAAATGCCTCGACCTGCGCCAGCAAACGTTCAGGATCAGTGATCGTGTGCGAGGTCATCCGAGCCATCCCCCGTTCGGCCAGCAAACCAAGCGCGGCGTCCTGCGACATCTGCGAAAGATGCGCCTTACCATTGGCCGTGCAGTGGACCGGATGCTCGCGCCCAACAAAGGAAATAACGCGAATATCTTCGTTCGAGGCGATCTGCTCGATCACGATCACACGGTCACCGTCCAGCGCCGTCAGGTCGATATTATCCCCGATCTGCGCGTGCAGCTCTTCCATCAACGGCATCAGCAACGCCCGCGCGTTCAGGTTCACCTTGGCCCCCAGCCGTGCAAGCTCCATCCCTAGAAACACCCCTTGGTGGCCAGCGTTCTTGGTGACGAACCCCTCGTTATTCAGGGCAGAAACCATTCGCTGAACGGTCGATCGCGCCATGCCCGTTGCCTTGGCGATCTCTCCCAAAGAGCCCCCCTGATTATCCGCGATCGCCCGCAGAACCGCGATCGCCTTGGAGATCGATTGTCCGTCACTTGCGCGAGGTTTGTCGTCAGCCACGTTGCTGCTCCTTGGGTTAGAACCTGGGGTCGGTAGCTCACTGCTACTCTGATGCGGCGCGTTCTTCAACGTATCGCGGCGCCACACCGAAAATGATGCAGCTGGCCCAAACCTATTGACACGAATCCAATCCGCCCGCATTTTAGTATAGTGTACCGCATATTGGTACAACTCAAAACAGGCCACACAGCCCCACCGCCCCGAAGGAGACGGCGCGGAACATGGCGCGCTGCGCGGCCGCAGGGAGGACATGATGATTAACAGACGACGCCTTTTGAAAGGTGCCGCCGCCGCTGGTGTGCTTGGTGCCGCTTCGAATTTCCCATTACCCGCATATGCAAAGACCCGACCGATCAAAATCGGCTTTGTGACGCCCAAAACTGGCCCCCTCGCGATCTTCGCAGAACCCGACGACTTCATCCTCGGCCAGTTCCGCGAGGCGTTGTCCCAAGGGCTGGAGATCAACGGCAGCAAACACCCCATCGAGTTCATCGTCAAAGACAGCCAGTCGAACTCGAACCGTGCCTCTTCCGCGGCTCAGGAACTGATCTTTGAAGACGAGGTTGATATCATCACCGCGTCGTCCACCCCCGACACGACGAACCCCGTCGCGGATCAGGCGGAACTGAATGGCGTGCCCTGCGTGACCAATGACACCCCGTGGCAGCCCCATTTCTTTGGCCGTCAGGGTGATCCGAGCGTCGGTTTTGAATACACCAACCACTTCTTCTGGGGGCTCGAGGACATCATTCAGGTGTTCATGTCCCATTGGGACGCAATCGGAACGAACAAGGTTGTCGGCGCCATGTGGCCCAACGACCCCGACGGCAATGGCTGGAGCCATCCCGAGCTTGGCTTCCCCCCGATCATGGAGCAAGCGGGCTACACCCTGGTGGACCCCGGTCGCTACCAGAACATGACCGATGACTTCAGCGCACAGATCAGCGCTTTCAAGGATGCGGGCGTGGAAATCGTTTCGGGCGTGATGATCCCGCCGGATTTCACGACCTTCTGGACTCAGGCCGCGCAGCAGGGCTTTGCGCCCAGAGTGGTCAACGTGGCCAAAGCCAGCGAATTCCCGCAGGCGATGGCGGCTTTGGGGGATCGCGCCGATGGATTGTCGGTCGAGGTCTGGTGGCACAAGTTTTTCCCCTATGCGTCCAGCTTTAACGGTCAAAGCTGCGAGGCGCTGGCGGAAGCCTACACCGCCGCCACGGGCAAGCCATGGACCATGCCTCTGGGTGCAAAGCATTCGTTGTTCGAGGTTGTGATCGACACGCTGCGCCGCAGTCAGGATCTGGACAGCCCCGAGAGCATCGCAGAAGCCGTGCGAGCCACCGATCTGAACACAGTTTTTGGTCCGGTAAACTTCCAGACCGGACCAGTGCCCAGTGTTTCGAAAACTCCGCTCGCCGGTGGGCAGTGGCAGATGAACGGCGGGACGCCGGAGCTGCAGATTGTCACCAATTCCCACACGCCGGCGATCCCCACCACGGGTGAGATGAAGCCCATCGGCTGAGCGGAGCCTGCCGGAGTGTCCCATTGCGCTCCGGCATCATATTTCACAAGGGAGACTGAGGATGGATCCTCTTCTTAGCTTGAAGGGCGTGAACAAGTCCTTCGGGGCTTTGACCGTATCCGACAACGTAACGTTTGATCTGCCCAAAGGGCAGGCACTTGGCATTATCGGGCCCAACGGTGCGGGCAAATCCACGTTGTTTAATCTGATAGGAGGGGCGCTGCCGCCATCCTCTGGGCAGGTCATGTTCAAAGGTCAGGACGTCACGGCGCAGCCTGCTTCGACGCGGTGCAGGTCGGGGATCGCACGGTCTTTTCAAATCCCGCATCCGTTTATCGGAATGACGGTCTATGAGAACCTGCTGGTTGCTTCGTCCTTTGGCGGGGCAGGGCACGCAGACCAACGGGAGGCCTGCCACGACATTCTGGAACGCACCGGCCTCTTGGCCAAGGCAAACCGTCCCGCGGACAGCTTGACTCTGCTGGAGCGCAAACGGCTGGAACTGTCTCGGGCACTGGCAACAGGACCGGAACTGCTGCTACTGGACGAAATCGCCGGCGGCCTGACCGAGGCCGAATGCCACGCGCTGGTCGAGACCATCCAAAGCATCCATGCCAGCGGCGTCTCGATCATCTGGATCGAACACATCGTCCACGCATTGCTGGCCGTTGTCGACCGCCTAATCGTCATCGATTTCGGCAAAATCGTCGCCGAAGGCGAACCGCGTGCTGTCATGGCCGATCCGATGGTTCAGGAAATCTACATGGGGATCTCTGTCGATGATCAAGCAGCTTGAAGTCACCGGATTGACCGCCAACTACGGCGATTTCCAAGCCCTCTTCGGCATCGACATGACCGTCGAAGAAGGTGAAACCGTCGCGATCATCGGATCGAACGGCGCCGGAAAATCCACATTCCTGCGGTGCCTGACGGGCTTGCACAGCACCAAAGGCCAAGAGGTCAGATTCTGCGGACAGGCCATCGCCGGTATGGCGGCGGACCAGATCCACAAACTCGGCCTTGCGATGGTGCCAGAGGGGCGGCGTCTGTTCCGATCCCTGTCCGTCGAGGAAAACCTGATGATCGGCACGGCGGGCAAACGCAAAGGGCCCTGGTCGCTGGCCGAGGTCTACAAGCTTTTCCCCGACCTCAAGGCAAAAAGGAACAACCCCGGCACGGCCCTATCGGGCGGACAACAGCAGATGGTCGCCATTGGCCGCGCGCTGATGTCGAACCCGAACCTGCTTTTGTGTGACGAGATCAGCCTCGGCCTCGCGCCCAAGGTTATCAAGGACATCTACGAGGCCGTGCCACTGATCCGCGAACGGGGGACCTCGATCCTTGTGGTCGAACAGGATGTCAGTCAGGCGCTGGCCGTGGCCGACCGGATTTATTGCTTCATGGAGGGCCGTGTGTCCCTGACCGGCACACCGGACAGCCTGACCAAAGAACAGATCGCAAACGCATATTTCGGAATAGGGGAGGCCGCCTGATGGTCTGGATCAACTCGATCATCCAAGGGGTGATGCTTGGCGGGCTCTACGCGCTGTTTGCGGCGGGGCTTAGCCTGATGTTCGGCGTCATGCGCTTTGTGAATATCGCCCACGGAGACTTCATCGTCGTCGGCGCCTACCTGATCGTGACCTTTGTTGTCAGCTGGGGCCTGAGTCCCGCGATCGGCGTCGCAATGGTGCTGATCCTCTTGGCCGTCGCCGGATATATGAACCAGCGGCTGCTACTGAACCGTGTCCTTGGCAAAGACATCCTACCGCCAATCCTTGTGACCTTTGGCATGTCGATCATCATCCAGAACAGTCTACTAGAGGTCTATTCGGCAGACAGCCAGAAACTGCAGACTGGCTGGCTGGAAACATCGAGCCTGCAAGTCGCCGACAATCTGGCAATTGGGCTGCTCCCTGCGCTCATGTTTCTGACTGCCGTCGCAATTATCGGATTGTTGCAGTTCATTTTCTACCGAACCCCGTTGGGCCGGATGCTGCGCGCCACCTCGGACGATCCCGAGATTGTGCCTCTGATGGGGGGACGGAATGCCCACACCTTTGCCCTTGCGACCGGATTGGCCTCGTTGGTGGTCGGGGTAGCGGGCATCTGGCTGGCGATGAAAACAAACTTTGACCCCGCCGCAGGGCCCGCACGCCTGCTCTTTGCCTTCGAAGCGGTCATTATAGGCGGCCTCGGCAATCTCTGGGGAACCTTGCTCGGGGGGATCATCCTAGGCGTGGCGCAAACCATCGGCGCACAGGTCGATGCGGGTTTCCAGATCCTCGCCGGTCATCTCGCATTCCTGCTGGTGCTTGTTTTTCGCCCCACCGGTCTCTTTCCGAAAGTGAGCCATTGATATGACCATGATCGCAGAAACCCAAAGCAAACCACGTCTTCAGATCGGCGTCTCCTTCCTGATACTCGGCGCTGCGTTCCTGATTTTGGCCAGTGCGCCATATTGGGCGGACCGCGCTGATCTGCGGCTCTTGATGGAGGCGCTCAGCTATCTGGCGTTGGCGCAGATGTGGAACCTCTTGGCGGGATACACCGGACTGGTCAGCGTCGGACAACAGGCCTTTGTCGGGCTGGGGGGTTATCTGTTCTTTGCCCTCGCGATTTTTGGCGGTGTCGGCGTAGTCCCCGCACTGATCGGAGGCGCGTTGATCACAGCTGTTCTCGCGATCCCGACCGGATGGCTGGCGTTCCGTCTGAACGGTGCCTACTTTGCAATCGGGACCTGGGTGATCGCAGAGGTCTTCCGACTGGGGATGGCACAAGTTTCGGCGCTTGGGGGCGGGTCGGGGATATCCTTGCCGGTCGAAGTCGCACGATCGCTGGCAGATGGCCGCGCAGAGCGCGAGATGGTCATGTACTATCTGGCTTTTGCCATTGGGATCGCCTCTGTCGGATTGGTTTGGGGGCTGCTTCGTTCGCGATGGGGGCTGGCGATGACGGCGATCCGCGACAGTGAACTGGCCGCCGAAACCGTCGGTGTGAACACCCGCCAGCTCAAGTTCTTTGTCTACGTTCTAACGGCGGGCTTCACCGCCCTGACCGGCGGCTTCTTGTTCCTGCAGAAGCTGCGGATCACGCCAGACGCGGCCTTTAGCGTGAACGACTGGACCGCCTTTGTGCTGTTCATCGTTGTCATCGGCGGGATAGGCACCATCGAAGGCCCGATCATCGGCACCATCCTGTTCTTCGCCTTGCGCGAGATCGCCGCAGACTGGGGCACATGGTATCTGATGCTGATAGGCGCCATCGCGATTGCGGTCATGCTGGTCGACAAACGCGGCATATGGGGCTGGATCGTGAGCCGGACCGGTTGGAGCCTCTTCCCTGTTCAGCGCAAACTCTAAAGCATCAACACGGATTGAACGCCAAACCTCTGGCGGACTAGTTTTCGGCCGCCAGAAACATCGCCCGCGTGCTCTGCCATGCTTGTTCGACCAATCCACGGGTCACTTTTTCAGCGCCTTTTGCGTTTCCAGAGCGGATTTCAGCGATCATCTCGCGGTTGCTATCGACCATATTTGCGACCAGCCCCGACGCCCGTCGATAAGCGTGATACCGATATCGCAGGGCGGGTTTGTCCAATTGCGCCAACAGTTTCGTCAAGGTGCTGTTCCCGCAATTGTCATGAAGCAGCGCCGTCATCCGAACGTTTGCATCAAACGCCGCCTCAGCCTCGCCTGCGGCATTCGCGGTCTCCATTGCGGTCAATTCGGCATCCAACGCCGCTGCGATGCGAACACGATCTTCTCGCTCCGCCAGCAAGCCAGAGCATGTCCCCTCAAGAGGAATGCGGCACGCGGTGATCTCGTCATATAAGGCAACGGTCATTTCTGTGACCCGCGTCCCAAAGCGGGGACGGCGTTCGACCAGCCCGCGCGTTTCGAGGATCTGGAACGCCTCGCGCAGGGGCGACCGCGAGACGCCATAGAGGGCACAGATTTCCAGTTCGCGCAGCTTCTCACCCGGTGCGAAATTTTCGCGGATGATCGCATCTTCGAGGCGGTCCGCCAGTTCCAGCCCGATGGGCCGCATCACGAGTGTAAGATCCTTGTCTAAGGTCATTTCCTGCCGAAAACCAAGTCTGCAAAGCCCACTAGTAGCACGGTCAGCAGGATCGAAACAGTCGATACCGCAGCGGCCTCTGGCGTGAAGTTGAACCGCAGGTAGTCATAGAGCTGGATCGGTAGCGGGGCAGAGCCGGTGCCCTTGAGGATGAAAGAAATCCCGAAGGTATCAAAGCTGATGATAAAGGCGAAAACCGCACCCGTCGCCACCCCCGGCGCGATCAGGGGCAGGGTGATCCGCCGGAACGCGGTGTAACGGCTCGCGCCGAGCGTGCGGGCGGCCAGCTCTGCCGAATTGTCCCGCGCCTGCAGCGATGTCACGACATTCAGAAAGACAAAGGGCAGCGTCATCAGCACATGGCCCGTGAAAAGCGCAATCTTGTGTTTGGTCCCGACGCCGATCTCATAAAAGAAGAACAGCAGCGCGATTGCGGTCAGGATTTCCGGCAGGATCAAAGGCAGCAGTACCGCGATACGAACCGTCTCGGCCTGCCGTCCGGCAAAACGCACAAAGTACAGCGCGGCCATCACCCCGATCACCAGAGAAACCGCCGTTGCAGCAGCCGCAAGCCCTGCCGAATAGACAATCGCATCAATGAAGACCTTGTTCTGAAGGAAGGTCCAGAACCAACGCAGGCTCAGCCCCTGCGGCGGAAACGTCAGGAAGTTCCCTGCATTGAACGACGCCAGAACCACAATCACGATCGGCGCAAGCAAGAAGCCGTAAATAGCAAGGCGCATGGCGGTCAGCAGAGGGGTGGCGATACGCATCAGTTCCACTCCATCCGGGTGAGCCGCGCAAAGACCAGCACAACCAGCCCCGCCGCGGCCGCCAGCACCAGCGCCATTGCGGACCCGAACGGCCACTGAAACTGCTCGACCAAGGCATCGACCACCAGAAGCGTCGTGGTTTTAACCCTCATACCCCCCACGAGGGCAGGCGTGACATAGGACGAAATAGCCAGAACGAACACGAGGATGCAGCCCGACTGGATTCCCGGCATCGATACCGGCAGGGTCACCCTGCGAAAGATGGTCAAGCGCCGTGCCCCCAGCGAACGCGCTGCCTCGGCCAAGGACGGATCCATCGACTGGAGCGAAGACAACAGCGGCAGCACCATGAACGGCAGGAACACATGGGCCAGCGCAAGAACCACTCCGAAGTCGTTATACATCATCGGCAGTGGGCGCGTAATCAGGCCGGTCTGCATCAGCAACCCGTTGATCACGCCTGCATTGCCCAACAGGATCGTCCACCCGTAGCTGCGCACGACAATCCCGACCAACAAGGGCGACAGGACAATCCCATAGAGCAAACCGCGCCACGCCTTTGACGCCGTCGCAATATGAAGCGCCACCGGATACGCCAGTAGCAGGCAAAGAGCTGTCGTGATCGCCCCCATGAGCAACGTGTGGGGCAAGGACAAAAGGTAGTAGTCCGTCGTAAAGAAATGCGCGTAACCCGCCAGACCGAAGCCCTCGCCATAGGGGGAGCCTGCCTCTCCGGGCACGCGAAAGCTCATGACCAGCACCAGAACGTAGGGCAGCACCACGAACAAGAAGATCAGCGCCGCCGCAGGTGCAATCAGAAGCGTCGCGCGGAACCGCCTCATGCCACTTCGCCAAGGCGTGCAGCCCCGCCTTCCTGAAGAGGCCAGAGACGTTTAGCATCCAGCGCCAGCCCGACACTATCGCCTTCGGTGAAACTCTGGCTGGTCGGCCCTTGGACCATCAGTGCCCCGCACGCCGTTTCGACACGGTATTCCACATGCCCCCCGCTAAAGGCTCGCCGCACGATGGTACCACGCAGGGCCGCACCTGACGGGTCAACCAAAGCGATTTGCTCTGGCCGCGCCATAACCCTGACCGTCGCGCCAACCTGCGCCACCACATCAAGCGCGAGGCTCGCCCCTTCGGGCAAACCGATGCGGCCCGGTGCGATAATGGGCAGTTCCAGAATATTGGCGTTCCCGACAAAGGTGGCCACCTGTTCGGTGGCGGGATGGTTGTAGACCATTTCAGGCGTATCTGCCTGCGCGATTTTGCCGTCGAACATAACCACGACACGGTCGGACATGGTCATCGCCTCGTCCTGATCGTGGGTGACGTAAATCGTTGTAATCCCGACCCGCTTCTGCAGATCGCGGATAAAACCGCGCATCTCGTCCCGCAGCTTGGCATCCAGATTTGCCAGTGGCTCGTCCAGCAGCAGGATCGCCGGTTCGATCACCAGTGCCCGCCCCAGTGCCACCCGCTGCTGCTGCCCGCCAGACAACATCTTGGGATAGCGCGCCGCATAGGGGGTCAACTGCACCATCTCCAGCGCGTGGGCGACCCGATCGCGGATTTCAGCTTTGGGAATGCGGCGCATTTCCAACCCGAAAGCAAGGTTCTGGGCCACGGTCATATGGGGAAACAGAGCGTAACTCTGGAACACCATGCCGATGTCCCGCTCCTCTGGCAGCTTGTGCGAGATATCGCGGTTGTCGAACAGAATGCGCCCGTCGGTGATCTCTTCGAAACCGGCAAGGCATTTCAGCGTCGTGGACTTGCCACAGCCGGACGGCCCCAAGAGCGAGACAAACTCGCCCTGCTTGATGTTCAAAGAGATGCCCTTGAGCGCTTCGGTCTTTCCGTAGGATTTCACCAGCGACAGGATAGAGACTTCGGTCATGTGTTCTTCCTTGGCCAAGAGGCAGCCCATAGCGGGCCGCCTCTCTTGCTATTGCGGCTCAGGCGCCGAGGATCTCGTTCCAGCGCCGCGCGATCTCTTCGGCGTTGGAGTTCATCAGGTCCCAGTCCCACTTGATGAACTGCTCCATCGCGGCGCCGGACACAGGCACGTCTTTGGCCAGTTCTTCGGGGACGGTGACGGTCTTGTTCACCGGCGAGACAAAGAATTCGCGCATCAGCAGATCCTGCCCTTCGGGCGACAGCACGAAGTCGAGATACTTGTAGGCCTCTTCGCGGGCGGGGGTGTTGGCGCAGATGTTGAAGGTCTGGTCCCACATCATCAACCCTTCTTCGGGGATAATGCAGTCCACGGGCAGACCCTGATTACGAAGGCGCGCAATTTCACCAAAATCAAACGGCGCAACGGCGATTTCGCCGGTGGCAAGGCCCGTGCTCATGTTGAAATCGGTCTGATACACGGGGCCAAGCTCGGCCAGCTTGGCAAAGCCGGTATCCAGATCATCAATGCCATTGCCATAGATTTTGGACGCCAGCATCAGGAACATTTTACCGGCGCTGTTCTTGATGTTGTACAGGCCCAGACGACCCTTCAACTCGGGGTTGTCCCACAGGTCTTTCCAAGAGGTCGGGGGCGTTTCCACCATGTCGGTCCGATAGCCGATCCCGATCGGAGAGATCAGGCCCACGGCGGCATACCCTGCAGAGGCTTCGGTCGCGACGGGATACAGGTCGGCATAGTTGGGCAGCAGCGACAGGTCGAGCTTTTCGAAATAACCCTCCTCGCGCAGAACGGTCGAGAAAATCTCGTTGGTCATGACGCAGCTATAGGGTGGGTTTTCAGCGCCCGCTGCGCGCAGGTTGGCGGTGTACTGGCTACCAAGACCGATATCGAGTTGGGGCTCGACGCCAGCCTTTTCGGCAAATGCGGGGATCAGCGTGTCGCGCCAGAATTTTTCCCAGCTGCCGCCATAGGTGGTGATCACGAGCGACTGGGCTTGCGCGCGCACCGCAGGAACATTGAGAACGGATGCGCCGCCAAGCGCAATGAGCGCCTGCAGCATGTGCCGCCGGTTGAGGACTGTCATTGTCTTACTCCCTGTGTTCTTTGGGTTTTATAGGCGCCTGAAGGATCAGGAGGCTTTCTTGCGGTAGTCGTAGTTCTTGTTCAGCCGGTGCATCAGGTAGTCACCGTAGAGAACAGGCTCCATCTGCGCGGTCTCGCCCGCCTCCAGCATTTCTGCGGGGCATTCCACCAGCGCACTCATGGAAGGGTCGTAGAAGAAGGGCTGCGAATAGCGTTCCCGCCCCGTCAGGTTGCGCACCCGGTGCGGGGTGGACACGAGCCGCCCGTTCGACCACTTGGCCAGGATATCCCCGACGTTCATCACGAAAGTGCCGGGGATGGGTGGCGCGGGAATCCATTCGCCGCGCTTGTTGCGCACTTCGAGTCCGCCCACATCATCCTGCTTGAGCAATGTCACAAACCCGTAATCGGTATGGGGCGCAGAACCAAAGAGATCCTCTTCGTTGGGCTGTTCGGGATAGTGCAGCAGACGCAGGAACAGGGTCGGGTTCTGGAAATGCTTGGTGAACCAGTCACGGGGCAGGCCAAGAGCCTCGGCCAAAGCACCGGCCAGCCGCTCGCCAAGCTTGGTCATCTCGGTCATGTAGGTTTTCGCGGCGGTTTCGACCTCTGGCAGCTGCTCGGGGAACTGGTTCGGACCTTGCAGCGGCTCGCCCGCGTAGGGGGCATCCTCGGGGACCTCGTGCATGATCATGAGGCTTTCGGACTGGTTCGGCTTGGTCACCTTAGCGACCGAAGAGGTAACGATGGTCGATGTGGACATCGGCATGTAGCCCCGATGGAACTCGTTGATCTTTAACGCCATCTTTTGCTCGAGCGGCAGATCATGGAAAGCGGTGTTCATCTTTTGCATCGCTTCGACCGCTGTTTCAGGCACGCCGTGGCCTGCCAGATAGGCAAAGCCCGAGGTTTCCAGCGCATCCTTCAGTGCAGCGACCGTGGCAGCGCGGGCCTCGGGGGTGGCGCCGTCTATAAGTCCACCGAGATCCACCACGGGAATATTGTCGAAATCGCCTTTCAAGGCAGCACTCCTTTTCGTGTACTGTATACAGAATACGATTTCAGCTTGCGCGGGAGCTGGCGAGTAGAAAAGGTGAGTTTGGCGTGCATCACTGCTGCAGCCGCGAAATTTTGCGCAAAGCGTGGGCGTTTGCCGCGCTCGAACTCAGAAAGGATAGGGAACATGCAGGGTATTCCGGTCATCATCGATACCGACCCCGGACAGGACGACGCTTTTGCGATTCTCCTCGCTTTGGCATCGCCCGAGCTGAACGTGCTGGGTCTGACCACTGTCGCGGGCAATATGGGGTTGGCCCAAACCACAGATAATGCGCGCCGGATTCTCGAGCTGGCAGGACACGGCCATATCCCCGTTCATGCCGGTGCGGCACGTCCACTATTGCGCGACCCACGCCCCGTGCCGGAAATCCACGGCGAGACGGGGATCGACGGATGGGATTGGGCCCCCGCAACCAGAGGGGCGGACAGCGACAACGCAGTGGGCTTTATTATCGACAGCCTGCGAAACCATCCGCAGCCCGTGACGCTGATCGCACTCGGTCCGCAGACGAACATCGCTCTGGCACTGAGCCTTGCACCGGATATCAAGGACAACATCGCGCGCATCATCTTTATGGGGGGCGGCTATTTCGAGGGGGGCAACATGACCCCTGCGGCAGAGTACAACATACTCGTCGACCCCGAAGCCGCGCGGATCACCCTGAACGCGGGCGTGCCGGTGACCGCTGTACCGCTGGATTGCACGCACCGGACGGTTTCACCCGTGAAGTGGTCCTCGCGCCTCGCCGCTTATGGCACGGACGTGATGAAGGCCTGCGCGGGCATGATGGACTTCTTCGAGGTCTACGGAAACGAGAAATACGGCACCGCATCGCGGCCTTTGCATGATGGGGTCGCGGTGTCAGCACTGCTCTGGCCGGACCTCTTCGAAGGCAAACTCTGCCCTGTTGACGCGGAATGCGCGGGCACCCTGACCACGGGGATGACCGTGGTTGACTGGCTGCGGCAGACAGGGAAACCCGACAATTGTCTGTGGCTGAACGGCTGCAAAGACCCCGCAGAGGTGTATCGCAGAATGGAGGCGGCCTTGGCCCGCCTATAGGCCTGTGCCGGCTGCGCATGGACCGCCCGTAAGCGCAGTCCATAGAATTCAGCACCTTCCCCGCCTAGGCGAGAGAGTTCATCTTCTGCTAGAGGTACCGGGCCAAATCGCTTGAAAGGACAGATAAATGTTAAAGCCCGGTTCATCGTTCAAGGAAAACCTCCAGAACCTGCCCTCGATCTACGCAGTCGAAAAGATCGACCTGCTGGATAGCGACGGCGCAGTGGTCGCAACCATCGAGAACCAACCGGGCAAACAGGGGTCTCTTGCGGTCTACCAATATTTGCAGACGACGTTTGGCGGCCTGACCGCCGAAGCAGCCACCCACGGCCTTGATGTGTTCGCCGAACATACCCAAGACGCCAAAAACCGCCCCGGCGCGCATCCGAACATTGACCGCCTTCTCGACATCCTAGGCGGCGGTGCCCCCCTGTCGATGCAGATCACCCTCCGCTAACGCCCCCCAATCCGCCGCGCACCAACACTGCGCGGCGGCTTGCCGGTCGGCATGTACGCTTTTCATTCCTGCGGGATCAGAGTAGGCAACGCCCATCATCTCGGATCAAGGGCAGTGATCATGGCGCTGAATGCGACAATCTACAAAGTCGAGCTTTCTGTCTCGGACATGGACCGGCACTACTACGAGACCCACAAGCTCACCATTGCCAAGCATCCCTCCGAGACGGACGAAAGGCTGATGGTGCGCCTTGTCGCATTTGCCTTGAACGCCCACGAGCACCTCGAAATGACCAAGGGACTCTCGACCGATGACGAGCCCGACATCTGGCAAAAGAGCCTGAGCGGCGAGATCGACCTGTGGGTGGCACTGGGACTGCCAAGTGAAAAAGTGATCCGCCAATCCTGCAGCAAATCCGGCAGGGTAGTCATCTATCCCTACGGTGGCCGCGCCGCGGACATCTGGTGGGACAAGATCAAGGGCAGCACCACGCGGTTCAACAACCTCGAAGTCACTGCTTTCTCTGATGCGGATGTGAACGCTCTGGCCGCGATGGCGAACCGCGCCATGAAGATCCAGGTGAACATTCAGGACGGCGAAGTCATGGTCAGCGTCGGTGACGACATCGCCTATGTCACCCCTGTCCAGTGGAAAGCCAGCGCCTGATTTACAGGCGCCGCGCGGGCCTGAATCAGCTTGCCCCGTTCTAGAAATGCCTAAGTTCAGCGCAGCTTTTACGCATCTTGCGTGATTGGATCGGCTGTCTTCTCGAAAATTATTGACTGATTGGTAAAAATACGGCGTCCTTGAATGCAAGCCATCAGGGAAACACCATGTCAGACAAGCTTCGCACCTCATTTACCGGCCTTGATTTCGTCAATCCGTTCATTCTGGCCTCTGCCCCGCCCACAGAAAGCAAGCGCAAGATCCTGAAGGCTTTCGAGGCCGGATGGGGCGGCGTGGTGACCAAAACCATCGGCTTGCATCCTGTCGAGAACGTCGCCGGACCTAAAACGATCTATCAGAGAGCAAGTGACGAGAAACCATATGTCTCGCGGTACAAGCGCCCCGACACGGTGTCCCACTCCTCTTGGAACTGGGAACTGATCTCGGATCAGCCCCTTGATCTGTGGCTTCCCGACCTCGAGGAAATCAAGACAACCTATCCCGACCGCATGTTGATCGGCTCGATCATGGCGGGCGCAGGCAGCGCAGAAGAGATGGCGAACTGGCAGAAACTGGCCAAGGCCTGCGTGAACGCAGGGTGCGACGCGCTCGAGCTGAACATGTCCTGCCCCCATATGGACCGCAAGGACATGGGCGCGAACATCGCCAATGACGAAGACATCATCCGGTCGGTCATGAAGGCCGTGACCGAGGCAGTCAGCGTTCCGATCTGGGTCAAACTCACCCCCTCCACATCAACCCTCGTCGATGCCGCCGGAGCGGCCTACGAGGCAGGCGCGGCCTCGATTTCCCTGTGTAACACCTTCCCCTCACTCCCCTTGATGGACCCTGAGACCATGAAATTCGAGGTCGAGGTCGATGGGCTGGTCACCTCTGGCGGCTTAGGCGGGCTGGCGATCCTGCATCAGGCGTTGCAGCGGGTTTCGGACATCTCGCGTGCCTATCCGGACAAGGCGATCTCGGGCATCGGTGGGATCAAGGGTTTCCGCGAGGCCTTCAACTTTATCGTTCATGGCGCGGGCAACCTGCAGGTCTGCACCGCCGCGATGGAGGAAAAGGGCAGCGGCGGCGTCGGCGTCCAACTGATCCAGGAACTGACCGGCGACCTGAGCGACTATCTGGATCGCAAAGGCTACGCCTCGATCGAGGATTTCCGCGGGATCGCCCGCGAACGGATCGTCGAACACGCCCAAATCCGCCGCAAAAGCGAAAGCTATAACGGCGGCTACGCCCAATCCGCCTAATCTGGCACTCCCTGCTTTGGCGGCGTTTCGGCGCTCTGACTTTGGTCGGGCGCCGTTTTCATTTGCCCCATGACTGTGAACGCGATCCGGATTTCCGGCGTTCATACCAGCGCTGAAAAGCACCGCAGCAGTCCAATCTTTGATCGACCGGTAGAAAAATTACTTTGATACGAACAATTTACCTACGAAACGCTTTGCGCCGCAGGACAGCGGGTTTTCTCTGAACAGGTATAATAACAACAAACGACGAGAAAACTGATGACGACCATGCACTCGGGGCCCGCCCCCGTCCTATCCGTGCGCGACCTGTCCGTGGCCTTGCCCGGCAAACACGACCGCGCCTATGCCGTGCGGCAGATCAGCTTTGATCTGATGGCAGGCGAAATCCTCTGTATCATTGGCGAGTCCGGCTCGGGCAAATCGGTGACAGCCAACACGATTATGGGCCTGCTGCCCGACGTGATGAACATCGAACAGGGCTCCATCGACTTCAAAGGCCAAGAGCTTTTGGCGCTGCCCGAGGCAGAGTTGCGAAAGCTACGGGGCAGGGCGGTGTCGATCATTTTTCAGGATCCGCTTTCTGCGTTGAATCCTCTGATGACCGTCGGGGACCAAATCCGCGAAGTGCTGGACGCCCACAACATCGGCACCAAGGAAAGCCGCTCCGACAAGGTGGTCGAGATGCTGACCGAAGTTGGCCTGCCCGCTCCGTTGCTCATCCAGCACCAATATCCCTTCCGCCTTTCGGGCGGCCAACGCCAGCGGGTGATGATCGCGATGGCGCTGGCGCTGGACCCCGATATCCTGATCGCCGACGAACCGACTACGGCCCTCGACGTGACCACGCAGGCGCAAATCCTTGATCTGATTGGCCGCATCCAGAAACGCAAAGGAATGAGTGTCATGTTCATCACCCATGATTTCGGCGTGGTGGCCGAGATCGCGGATCGGGTAATCGTCATGGAAAAGGGCAATCTGGTAGAACAAGGCAACGCGGCCGAAGTGCTGACCTCCCCCCAACACGCCTACACGCGAAAGCTGATCGCTGCGGTTCCGAAAATGCGCCAAGAGGACCGCGCCCGTGACCAGGTGCGCCCCGTCGCGATGGAGGTTCGCAACCTGCACAAGACCTACCGCACCCGCAGCGGCTTTCTCGGGCGGATGCGCGAGGTGAAGGCGGTGGATGACATCAGCTTTACCCTGCACCGCGGCGAGACCATCGGGATCGTCGGCGAGTCCGGTTCGGGCAAATCGTCCATGGGCAAGGTGCTGATGAAGCTTATCTCGGCCGATAGCGGCGAAATCCGGTTTCAGGGCAAAAACACGCTGGACATGGACGAAGAGAACTTTCGCCACCTGCGCCCCCGCATCCAGATGATCTTTCAGGACCCCTACGCCTCTTTGAACCCGCGCTTCACGATCGGGCAGGCGCTGACGGTCGGCCCGATTGCGCACAGCCTGCTAACCCGCGCCGATGCCCGCAAAAAAGCCGAAGATCTGCTGGATCTGGTCGGTCTGGATGCCTCTGCCTTTGACCGCTATCCCCACGAGTTTTCGGGGGGCCAACGCCAACGGGTCGGGATTGCACGGGCCTTGATGTTCGACCCAGAGGTGATCGTGGCGGACGAAGCCGTCTCTGCGCTGGACGTGTCTATTCAGGCGCAAGTGCTGCAACTCCTGGATCACATCCGCCGCGAACGGAAACTGGCGATGATCTTTATCACGCACGATCTGCGTGTGGCGAGCCAGATCAGCGACGAGATCATCGTCATGCACCGCGGCAAAATGGTCGAATACGGCCCCCCCAGCCAGATCTTCCAGCGGCCAGAGCACGACTACACGCGATCACTGGTCGCCGCGATTCCGGGCTCAACCGCAGCCTGAGTCGGCTCCAGCACAGAAATGGACAAGGGGCGGCTTTGGTCGTCCCTTTTTCTATGCCATAGCGCACTCTGAATTGGGGCCATCGCGGCGCGGGTATGCTCTAAAATCCAGCAGTAGTTGTTTTTCACAATTAATTAGTTGTGAAAAACAATCTTTCTGTTGTGCGACGGCCAATCTCATCAAATCATGAAGGTAAGATGACAATGAGATCACAATGAACGACGCGCCCAAAAAATCAGATCAGGAAATCGAGCCATTCACCGTGGCAGGTCTACGGATCGACGTTCTGGACGAGGCGTTCAGCTGGTACATCCGCTCTATCGACGCGGTCGTGTCGCGCGATCTGGACCAACGGACCGCGCATCTGGACGTGGCCAAAGGCAAGGGCAAGATTACGACGCTGCTGCTCGTTGCCGGCAATCCGGGCATCCGCCCGTCGCAGATCGCAGAGGTGCTGCTACGGGACCGTCCCGCAACGGGCCGGATCATCGACCATCTGGTCAAGGCCGGCGACATCTACCGCAAAACCGATACCGAGGACCAGCGCGCCCAAGCCCTGTATATCACCGAAAAGGGCAGCGTCCTGGCCCAAGAGGTGCGGGACATCATTCGCGCTCAAGAGAATGATTTCTTTGACTTTATCCCCGACGAGGACCGCGCAGAGTTTATGCGCGTTCTCAAACGCGCCTACATCAACATGAGGACAAAACTGGAATGACCGACAAGGTTGCTCTGATTTCCGGTGCCAGTCGCGGCATCGGCGCCGCAACGGCCAAAACTCTGTTCGATGCAGGGTGGAAGGTGTCTTTGGGAATGCGCACGCCTGCTTTGCCAGAGTGGGCAAAGGGTGCGCCGGATCGGGTCCATCTCTTTGCCTATGACGCGCGCGACGCTGGGGCCGCCGATCTATGGGCCAAGGCGGCAATAGATCAGTTCGGGCGGATTGATGCGCTGGTGGCCAGTGCGGGGGTCATGATCCCCAAAACCCCGATCGAGATTTCGGACGCCGAGATGGCCGAAATGCTCGAGATCAACGTGCAGGCCCCGCGCCGGTTGGCCGCCGCGTGCTGGCAGGCCCTCGGGGCCTCGGGGGAGGGGCGGATCATTATGCTGGCGTCCTTGTCCGGCAAGCGTGTGAAATCCGCCATGGCGGGCTCCTATTCCATGTCGAAATTCGCGGTTGTCGGACTGGCCCACGCCCTGCGCCAAGCGGGGTTCGATCAGGGCATCCGGTGTACTGCGGTGTGTCCCGGCTTTGTCGCCACCGACATGGCGACCGCGATCACCGATCGCCCGACCTCTCAGATGACCCAGCCCGACGATCTGGCGCGCGTCATCAAAATGCTGATCGACCTGCCGAACGAGGCGAGCGTCGCGGAATTTGCAGTGAATTGCCAACTCGAGGAGCGTTTCTGATGCCCGGCCCGTTTGTAGTCCCCGTCCACGGCGATCTGGACCTGCCGAAAAAGGT
>CAXQKF010000501.1:0-12491 GCA_964224285.1 Donghicola sp.
ACGAAGCGCTGCGCACCGGCCTGTTGATCCACCCCGACGCGATGCGTCTGGTCGTGGCGAACCTGAACCGGATCGACGACACCATGCGGACCAGCAAAGAGGCGAACAAGATTTTCCTCGAGTTGCTGCTGAAACGCGGGAACCCTGAACGCGCTCTGCGCCGCATGAACGAGCTTGGCGTGCTGGGGGCGTTCATGCCCGAATTCGCGCCCATCGTCGCGATGATGCAGTTCAACATGTATCACAGCTACACCGTGGACGAGCACACCATCCAGTGCATCAGCCAGATGGCACAGATCGAGCGGCAGGAACTGACAGAACCCCTGCCCCTCGCCTCTTCGATCTTCGAAGGCGGCGTGAACCGTAAAATCCTGTATGTGGCCATGCTGCTGCACGATATCGGCAAGGGCCGCCCCGAGGATCATTCGATCCTTGGTGCACAGATCGCCCGCCGCGTGGCCCCGCGCCTTGGCCTGAAAAAGGACGAATGCGAGACCGTCGAATGGCTGGTGCGCTATCACCTGCTAATGTCCGACGTCGCGCAAAAACGGGATATCTCCGACCCGCGCACGGTTCGCGACTTTGCCAAGGTAGTAAAGAACCGTAAGCGTCTGGACCTGCTGACTATCCTGACCGTCTGCGATATCCGCGGCGTGGGCCCCGACACATGGAACAACTGGAAAGCCATGCTGCTGCGCCAGCTCCACGCGGAAACCGCCAAGGCTCTGGAACACGGCCTCGAAGAGATCAACCGCGAAACCCGCGGCAACGAGGCCCGCAAAACCCTGCGCGAGGCACTGCCGGACTGGAGCGAGGCAGCCTTCAAGCGCGAGGCCAAGCGGCACTATCCGCCCTATTGGACCGGCCTGCCCTCTCAGGCGCATGTCATCTTTGCGGAGTTGCTCAAGGATATTCCCGACGACGAAATCCGCATCGACCTGAAGCCGGACACGGACCGCGACGCGACCCGCGCCTGTTTTGCGATGTCGGACCACCCAGGCATCTTTGCCCGTCTGGCGGGCGCGCTTGCGCTCGTCGGTGCAAACGTGGTGGACGCGCGCACCTATACGTCGAAAGACGGCTACGCGACCGCCGTCTTCTGGGTGCAGGACGCCGAAGGGCATCCCTATGAAAAATCGCGCCTGCCCCGTCTGCGCGACATGATCGGCAAGACGCTGAAAGGCGAGGTTCTGGCCGGTCAGGCGCTCAAGGACAAAGACAAGTTCAAAAAGCGCGAGAAAGCTTTCCGCGTGCCGACCCACATCACCTTCGACAACGAAGGCTCTGAGATCTACACAATCATCGAGGTTGATACCCGTGACCGCCCAGGCCTGCTCTATGACCTGTCGCGGACGCTCTCGAATGCGAACGTCTATATCAGCAGCGCAGTCATCGCGACTTATGGCGAGCAGGTGGTCGACTCCTTCTATGTGAAGGACATGTTCGGCCTGAAATTCCACTCGGCCAGCAAACGCGAAGGGCTGGAAAAGAAACTGCGTGAAGCCATCGACAAAGGCGTTGAAAGGGCAATTGCGTGAAACCGATCCGGTTGATGTCAGGGTTCCTGACGGTGGGCGGCTGGACCTTTGCCAGCCGCATCCTTGGCTTTTTGCGCGACATGGCGATTGCGTCCATGCTCGGCGCTGGCCCCGTGGCCGAGGCGTTTCTGGTCGCGTTTTCCCTGCCCAACATGTTCCGCCGCTTCTTTGCCGAAGGGGCGTTCAACATGGCCTTTGTCCCCATGTTCTCCAAGAAGCTGGAGGGCGACGAGACCAAAGCGAAGGCCCGCGTGTTTGCACAGGATGCCTTTGCGGCGCTCGGGGCAGTCCTGATCATCTTTACGGTGATCGCCCAGATATTCATGCCTGCGCTGGTGCTGGCGATGGCCAGCGGTTTCGCAGGGGACGAGCGGTTTGATCTGGCCGTCCTCTACGGCCGGATCGCGTTTCCCTACATTCTGCTGATCTCGCTGGCGGCGCTGCTGTCCGGCCTCTTGAACGCGACGGGTAAATTCTTTGCCGCCGCCGCCGCGCCAGTTGCGCTGAACATCATTTTCCTTGGCGCTTTAGGCATCGGGAATCTGCTTGGGTGGGATCCGGGGCTGACCCTGTCGTGGGCCGTGCCCGTCGCAGGTGTGATCCAGATGGCCATCGTCTGGCGCGCAGCTGCTGCCGAAGGCTTCCGCCTGTATCCGCGCCTGCCCCGTCTGACGCCCGAAGTCAAACGCCTTGCCATCATCGCTGGCCCTGCTGCCTTGGCGGGGGGCGTTGTGCAAGTGAACCTGCTGATCGGCCGTCAGGTCGCCAGTTATTTCGAAGGCGCCGTTGCGTGGCTGAACTATGCAGACCGCCTGTATCAACTGCCCCTCGGGGTGGTCGGCGTCGCCATCGGGGTCGTCCTGCTGCCCGACCTGTCGCGGCGCTTGCGGGCCGGTGACACGAGCGGCGGGCGTGATGCGCTGAACCGCGCTGCCGAAGTCTCTTTGGCCCTGACAATCCCCGCTGCCGTCGCTTTGGTTGCGATCCCAGATGCCCTCGTAACTGTCCTATTCCAACGCGGCGCATTCGAGGCCAGCGATACAGCCGCGACCGCTCTGGCCGTCGCGATCTATGGCCTCGGCCTGCCGGCTTTCGTCCTGCAAAAAGTCCTTCAGCCCCTGTTCTTTGCCCGCGAAGACACCAAGCGACCCTTCTACATTGCGCTGGCCTCTCTGGCGATCAACTTTGGCATGGCAGTTGGTCTATCGCCAGTTATCGGGTTCATCGCGGCCGCGTGGGGGACCACGTTGGCCGGCTGGAGCACCGTCCTGCTGCTCTGGGTCATGTCCCGCAAAATGGGCGAAGCCGCCCAGATGGATGCGCGGTTCCAGCGCCGGATCGTGCGGATCATCCTTGCCTCGCTCGCGATGGGGGCGATCCTCTATGCTCTGGACACCATCCTTCTGCCGCTGCTGGTCAATCCGGCGTGGAAGCTGCCGGTGCTGCTCGCGCTCGTGATCAGCGGGATGGTCAGCTATTTCGGCATCGGCCAACTGATCGGCGCCTTCCGCCTGTCGGAATTCAAGCGCAACTTAAAAAGGTAATGGTTCTCTACACCTCGGTTTAAGAGTCCCGAGTCTAACTTCCCACCATGCAGCCGAGTGGTGGGAGATGAGGCATGCCTAATAAAAGCGCCCTACGCGTTGTGGGGATATTATTCTGTTCGTCCGGCGTGGTCGCACTGGCCGCGCCGATGATGGTCTCTATCGCGATCGAGCTGATTGCGGGGTGGCTGTTTATCTTTATCGGCACGATCCAGATCATTGCCGCAGCGCAATCCATACATCGGCCTGTGGTGCGCGGCACCTTGGGGCTGGGGGTTGTGTCATTGCTGCTGGGGGTGGTTCTGATCGCAGCGCCGGCAGCGGGATTGCAGACGCTGACGCTTTTGGTGGCTTTGATCTTTACGCTGTCAGGCGCGTTGAAGCTGGCCTTGGCGCGCTATCTCAGCGGGCCGCCCGGCAGCCGGATCCTGTTTCTGTCCGGTCTGGTGTCAGCAACCTTGGGGGCGGTGATTGCCCTCACCCTGCCCCAGAGCGCATCTGTGACATTGGGCATCATGCTTGGGATCGAGTTGCTGTCTCACGGGATCACGGCGCTGGTGATTGCCAGCACCGAACCGGATTAGTCGGACCGCTGGCGCAGCTTGTCCAGAATTTTGGTCCAGCCGCCGGGGCTGACAGCAAAGGACAGCAGGAACCCAGCGACAAAGCCGCCGATGTCGGCGACCCAATCCTTGGGACCACTAAACAGCACCGCAAACAGCAGCTGGATCCCCAGCAGCATCCCAATCAACGAGAACGCACGAACCTGCGCCTCGCCCATTTGGCCGAGCCGTAGCCACAGCACATAGGTGAAGGCGCCGATAAACCCGTAGGCCCCCGGATACGCGCCGAACAGCAGGCGGTCTCCGCCAACGAAAACAGCGTAGACCACTGCCCCGACAACGGTCGCAAAGAGGAACACAGCCAAAGTCGCGATGGTGCCAAAGGCTTCGCCGACCATTTTGCCCAAGGCCAGAACGAAAACCCCGGCAAAAAGTGCATGGGTGAAACTGCCGTGGACAAAGGCATAGGACACAAACCGCTTCAGATGCTCGGGTGGGAAAATTCCGTTCTCGAACATCCACCAGAACACGCGGGGTGAGAACCCGTATTGTTCCAGGGCTGACATGCGCCATCCGACCCCCAAAGCGCCGCCAATGATGCCGCGATCCGCCAGCGACAGCACGGCTTCGATCCCGACCAGCACCAGAAAAAGCGCCACAATGTAGGGCGGCATCGGGTTGATGGGACCATTATGCGGAGGGGTGTTCATGGTGCGATCCTTGACGTGGCCTTTCAGCAGGGGGTAAGCGATGCAGGCCTTAAAATCCAGACGGAGAATTCCGATGACTGCAGCCACCCATACCCCCCGTGTCTTTTCGGGGATCAAACCTTCGGGCGGTTTGACACTGGGGAACTACCTCGGTGCGATCAAACGCTTTGTGGACATGCAGGGACAGGACTACGAGACAATCTACTGTGTCGTGGACCTGCATGCGATCACCGTCTGGCAAGATCCCGCAGAACTCAAGAACGCAACGCGCGAAGTCGCCGCCGGTTTCATTGCCTCGGGGATCGACCCGACGAAATCGATCCTGTTCAATCAGGCTTCGGTTCCGCAGCACGCAGAGCTTGGCTGGATCTTCAACTGTGTTGCGCGCGTGGGCTGGATGAACCGCATGACCCAGTTCAAGGACAAAGCCGGCAAGAACGCCGAGAAAGTGTCCTTGGGTCTGTATGCGTATCCTTCGCTGATGGCGGCGGACATTCTGCTGTACCACGCGACCCACGTCCCCGTGGGCGAGGACCAGAAGCAACACGTCGAGCTGACCCGCGACATCGCGACCAAGTTCAATAACGACTTCAAGGCTGAAGACTTCTTTCCCATGTGCGAGCCGATCATCGAAGGCCCCGCCACTCGCGTGATGAACCTGCGCGACGGATCGAAAAAGATGTCCAAATCCGGCGAGTCGGACATGGAGCGCATCAACATGACCGACGATGCGGACACCATCGCCAAGAAGTTCAAGAAGGCCAAGACCGACCCCGAGCCCCTGCCCGAGTCGCTCGACGGCCTGAGCGAACGCCCCGAGGCGCGCAACTTGGTGAACATCTACGCCGCGCTGGCCGACACCACCAACGAGGCCGTGATTGCCGAGTTCGGCGGCGCAGGTTGGGGCAAGTTCAAGCCCGCACTGGCTGATCTGGCTGTGGACAAGCTGGCGCCGATCTCGACCGAGATGAAGCGTCTGATGGACGATCCCGCGGAAATCGACCGGATTTTGCTTCAGGGTTCCGACCGCGCCAAAGAGATCGCCGAGCCGATCCTGCAAAAGACCTATGACATCGTGGGTCTGCTGCGTCCCGGCCGCTAAGGGTTCGCAGGTTAACGAAAGCTTTACGATCCGCTGCTAGGGGTCAAAGCGGTTTCGATGACCTACGCCTTCTACGTCAAGGACGTTTCCTATGAAGACGGCCTCCGCGATTTGCGGGGGCTTTTTCATGCGCAATTGCCATGGCGGGGGCATTGTGGCGGATGGTTCGGGTAGGGGTATTTCCACCAAGAAAGAGGCTGTGCGCTTGCCAGCGGTGACGGGGCAGTGCAGAGTTGGCCCTCAGTCGGGAGGGCTTCGATGCGCAAATTCCTTGTTGTTCTGGATGACACTCGCGAGTGCTTGAACGCGATGCGCTTTGCCGCGATGCGGGCCGCGCACACGGGTGGCGGCGTCACCATTCTGTCGATCATTCCGCCTGACGAGTTCAATCACTGGATCGGTGTAGGCGACATCATGCGCGAAGAGACCCGCGAGCGGATACAGGCCCATTACGAGGTTTTCGCCAAATGGATGCGCGACAAGCAGAACGTCGATCCCGAGCTGGTGATCCGTGAGGGCGAGCCTGTCCCTGAAATTCTGGCCCACGTACGAGAAGACGAAGAGATCGGCGTGCTGGTTCTGGGGGCTGGCTCTGGCAAGGGCGGGCCCGGTCCGTTGGTCACGCAACTGACGCGGGCCGCTGGGGAATTGCCCATTCCGTTCACCATCGTACCCGGCGACATGAGCAAGGAACGGCTCGAGGCGATTACGTAAACGCCAGACTTTAGAATCTTTCTAAACCTTGACAGTCGGGCGATCGCCCCGCATATCCAAGGTTGAGTTAACCGGAGGCCCCCTGATGTTCATCCAGACTGAATCGACCCCGAACCCGGCGACGTTGAAATTCCTGCCCGGGCAGGCGGTTTTGGAAGTTGGCACTGCGGATTTTCCCAGCGCCGATACAGCGGCGAAATCGCCTCTGGCCACCCGTTTGTTTGCCGTTTCCGGCGTTGCAGGCGTGTTTCTGGGCAATGACTTTGTCACCGTAACCAAAGCGGACGGTGTCGAGTGGGATCACATCAAGCCGAACCTGCTGGGTGCCATCATGGAGCATTTCCAGTCCGGCGCCCCCGTCATGGACGAAGGCGAGACCGCGTCGTCAGGCCACGCAGAACACACCGGCGAAGATGGCGAGATCGTCACGCAGATCAAAGAGCTTCTGGACACCCGCGTGCGTCCGGCTGTGGCGCAAGATGGTGGCGACATCACCTTCCACGGCTTTGACCGCGGCGTTGTCTATCTGCACATGCAGGGCGCGTGCGCAGGCTGCCCCAGCAGCACCTTGACCCTGAAAATGGGCATCGAGAACCTGCTGCGCCACTACATCCCCGAAGTCACCGAAGTCCGCCCCGTCGCCGTATAACGATGGTTTGGACTCTGGCGTTTGATACATCGGCCGCGCATTGCGCGGCCGCTTTGCTGAACGGGGATCAACTGGCTGCTGCCCGCGCCATCGAGATGTCGCGCGGGCAGGCAGAGCATCTGGTTCCCCTGATCGAAGAGGTTCTGGCAGCGGGCGGATGTGCTTGGGCCGACCTCGGGGTGATCGGCGTAGGCATCGGACCGGGCAATTTTACCGGCATCCGGATTTCTGTCTCTGCCGCACGCGGGATGGCGATGGCTTTGGGCATTCCGGCGGTCGGCGTGTCCACTCTGGACGCCACCGCGCTGGATGCGGCGCGTCCCGTGCGGGTGCACGTCCCTGCCCCCCGTGATCAGGTCTACGAGCAAGGCTACGGATGCGCGCCCGACGCCCCTGTGATGCGTACTGCCGGCCAAGACGGCGAGCCGCCCGTCATCCTGCCGCCCGCCCCCGAAGAGTTGGCGGAACGGATCGCGCGGATTGCCCTGACCCGCGCCCCTTTCGAGACCGAAGCCCCCGCCCCGCTCTATTTGCGCGCTGCCGACGCGGCCCCCGCAAAGGATGCACCGCCGGTGATCCTGCCGTGACACCCGAGCAGCTTGCCGCGATCCATGACCGCGCCATGACCGAAACCAAGGCATGGAGCGCACAGGACTTTGCCGACCTGCTGCAACAGACCGGTGTGTTCCTCGTGGGCAGCACGCAAAGCTTTGCCTTGGGGCGTGTGATTTTCGACGAAGCTGAACTGCTGACGATCGTCACCGACCCTGCCGCACAGAAGCAGGGGCTTGGCCGCCGAACGCTGGCGCAATTCCATGAAACCGCACAGAGTTTGGGCGCTGTGACAGCCTTTCTCGAAGTCTCGGTCGAGAACCTTCCTGCCATAGCGCTCTACCGAAGTGCGGGCTGGCAAGACGCGGGCAAACGCAAATCGTATTACCATCTACAGGACGGCCGCGTGGTCGATGCTATGGTGATGTCGCGGTCACTGCCCGCGTGAACGCAGGGTCAACTGACCAAGCAATCAAAAATTCTATTGACCCTTCTGGATGGGTCAGCACTAAATTGGGCAGAGCCGGACCAGACGAGTCCGCAGCCGAAAGGTGCCCCGAACTGAAGGGCAGCACCTCGTCCAACAGGAGACTATCATGACCATGATGCAGAAATTCTTTGGCGCCGCCGCAGCGCTGGCCCTGACCGCAGGTGCCGCCGCAGCAGAGCCCGCGCTGATCTATGACCTTGGCGGCAAGTTCGACAAAAGCTTCAACGAAGCGGCCCATACCGGCGCGCAGAAGTGGGCCGAAGAAACCGGCGAGACCTACCGCGAGATCGAGCTTCAGTCCGAAGCCCAGCGCGAGCAGGCCCTGCGCCGCTTTGCCGAGGCTGGCGCAAACCCGATCGTCATGGCGGGCTTTGCCTTTGGCAGCGCATTGGAAGAGGTCGCTGGCGACTACCCCGACACCAAATTCGCGATCATCGACATGGTGACCGACAAGCCGAACGTGCGTTCGGTCGTGTTCAACGAGCACGAGGGCTCGTATCTGGTCGGCATGCTGGCGGCGATGAAGTCGGCATCCGGCACCGTTGGCTTTGTTGGCGGCATGGACATCCCGCTGATCCGCAAATTCGCATGTGGCTACGTACAGGGCGCCAAAGCGGCGAACCCCGATGCCAAGGTCATCCAGAACATGACCGGCACCACCCCCGCCGCGTGGGGTGATCCGGTCAAGGGCGCCGAACTGACCAAAGCCCAGATCGCTCAGGGCGCCGACGTTGTGTATCACGCAGCAGGCGGCACCGGTGTGGGTGTTCTGCAGGCCGCTGCCGACGAGGGCATTCTCGGCATCGGCGTCGACAGCAACCAGAACTACATGCACCCCGGCAAGGTTCTGACCTCGATGCTCAAGCGCGTGGATAACGCGGTTTACGAGGCATTCTCGGCAGGCACCGATCTCGAAACCGGCATTCAGGTCATGGGCATCGCGAATGGTGGCATCGGCTATGCGATGGACGAGAACAACGCTGAGCTCGTGAGCGCCGAAATGAAGGCAGCCGTGGACGAGGCCGCAGCGAAGATCGCGAGCGGCGAGCTGGTCGTTCACGACTACATGTCCGACAACACCTGCCCCGTCGAGTAAGGCGCACATGGGTTCCAACCAACATACGGGGCGGCCAGACATGGCCGCCCCTGATGCGGCCAAAGCTCCGGCGATCGAGCTGCGCGGCATCTCGAAATCCTTTGGCCCTGTGCAGGCGAACAAGGACATCTCGATCCGCGTGATGCCCGGAACGATCCACGGGATCATCGGTGAAAACGGCGCGGGGAAATCGACGCTGATGTCGATCCTCTACGGCTTTTACAAGGCCGATAAGGGCGAGGTTTTCATCAACGGCACCAAAACCAACATCACCGACAGTCAGGCCGCCATCGCTGCGGGCATCGGCATGGTGTTCCAGCATTTCAAGCTGGTTCCGAATTTTACCGTCCTCGAGAATGTGATCCTCGGGGCCGAAGATGGCGCTTTGCTGCGCCCGTCATTGGCCAAGGCGCGCAAGGAACTGACCGCGCTGGCCAAGGAATACGAGCTGAACGTTGACCCCGACTCGGTCGTTGAGGACCTGAGCGTCGGCCACCAGCAGCGGGTCGAAATCCTGAAGGCCCTGTACCGCCGCGCCGAGATCCTGATCCTTGATGAGCCGACCGGCGTGCTGACCCCCGCCGAAGCAGACCACCTGTTCCGCATTCTGGAAAACCTGCGCCGCGAGGGCAAAACCATCATCCTGATCACGCACAAACTGCGCGAGATTATGGAAACCACAGACACCGTCAGCGTCATGCGCCGCGGCCAGATGACCGCCACCGTCAAAACCGCCGAGACCAGCCCAGAGCAACTGGCCGAGCTGATGGTTGGCCGCAAGGTTCTGCTGCGCGTTGACAAAGCCGCCGCCACCCCCGGCGCCAAGGTTCTGGAAATCGAGAACCTGAAGGTCGTGGACAGCGCAGGCGTCATGCGCCTCAAGGGGATCAATCTCGACATCCGTGCAGGTGAAATCCTTGGCATCGCGGGCGTTGCGGGAAACGGACAGTCCGAACTGCTCGAAGTCCTTGGCGGGATGCACAGTGCCACCGGCAGCGTCCGCCTGAACGGTCAGCCCCTGCCCCTGACTGGTGCTGGATCGGACGCCAGCGCGCGCCGTGATCTGGGCATCGCCCACGTGCCAGAGGATCGCCACCGCGAGGGTCTGATCCTTGATTTCCACGCATGGGACCACGTCGCCTTTGGTTATCATCGCGACCCGAAATACCAGCGCGGGCTGTTCATGGACAACGATGCCCTGCGTCAGGACACGCAAGCCAAGATGGCCAAATTCGACGTGCGTCCGCCTGATTGCTGGCTCTCGGCCAAAAGCTTTTCCGGCGGCAACCAGCAAAAGATCGTCGTCGCCCGCGAGATTGAGCGGAACCCCGACCTGCTGCTAATCGGCCAACCCACCCGTGGCGTGGACATCGGCGCGATCGAGTTCATCCACGAACAGATCATCGCCCTGCGCGACCAAGGCAAAGCGATCCTGCTGGTCTCGGTCGAACTGGACGAAATCTTTGCCCTCTCCGACCGGATCGCGGTAATGTTCGACGGCCAAATCATGGGCACCCGCGACCCCGCCACCACCAATGAAAAAGAGTTGGGCCTGATGATGGCCGGTATTACCGACACCAGCGCCCTCGCAACCCAAGAGGCGTCCCAACATGGATAAGATGCCCCGTTGGGCGGAGGTCTTTCTGGTCCCGCTCATTTCCCTGCTGCTGGCGGCGGTTCTGTCCGCGCTGGTGATCCTTGCCATCGGTGAAAACCCGTGGGAGGCGGTCAAGATGATGGTCTCCGGCGCTCTGGGCTCGACCTATGGCTGGGGGTATACGCTGTACTACACCACCAATTTTATCTTCACCGGTCTGGCGGTCGCGGTGGCCTATCACGCGCGGCTGTTCAACATCGGCGGCGAAGGTCAGGCGATGCTCGGCGGCCTTGGCGTGGCGCTGGCCTGTCTGTACCTGCCCCTGCCCCATTGGCTGATCGCCCTGCCCGTTGCGGCGGTTGGAGCGGCGCTTTTCGGGGCGGCTTGGGCCCTGATCCCCGCCTATTTGCAAGCCAAACGCGGCAGCCACATCGTGATTACCACGATCATGTTCAATTTCATCGCGGCGGGTCTGCTGAATTATCTGCTGGTAAACCTGATGCGCCCCGTCGGCTCTATGGACCCCGCCACCGACAAGTTCCCCGAAGGCACTCATCTGCCCACCCTGCATGACCTGCTGGCCCCCATCGGGATCGAGTTTTCCAAAGCCGCGCCAGCCAACGTGACCTTCATCGTCGGCCTGCTGGCATGTCTGGTGGTCTGGCTGCTGCTGTGGCGCACGCGCCTTGGCTATGAAATCCGCGCGTTCGGGCATTCGGAACCTGCGGCAGTTTACGCGGGCATTAGCCCTGTCAAAATCACCATGATCGCCATGCTGATCTCTGGCGGTTTGGCGGGCATGATGGCCGTGAACAACGTCATGGGCGAGGCGGAACGTCTGGTCATGAACGCCGTCGAGGGCGCAGGCTTCATCGGCATCGCAGTGGCTCTGATGGGCCGCAACCACCCGTTCGGCGTCTTGATCGCGGCCCTGCTGTTCGGCTTTCTGTACCAAGGCGGCGCGGAACTGGCCCTCTGGACCAGCATCCCGCGCGAGCTGATCGTCGTGATCCAAGCCCTCGTGATCCTGTTCACCGGCGCACTCGACCACATGGTCCGAATGCCGCTAGAGCGCCTGTTCCTCGCCTTTAGAAAAGGAGCCTGAGCATGGATTTTCTGACAATCATCCAGATCCTCGACTCCACCATCCGTCTGGCGACCCCGCTGCTGCTGGCCTGCCTCGCGGGTCTGTATAGCGAACGCGCGGGCGTGTTCGACATCGGGCTAGAGGGCAAGATGCTGGCCGCAGCTTTCCTGTCTGCCGCCGTCGCCTATGTGTCCGGCTCGGTCTGGCTGGGTCTTCTGGCGGGCATCGGCGCGTCGGTGCTGCTGGCGATGGTGCACGGGCTGGCCTCGATCACGTTCCGAGGCAATCAGCTGATTTCTGGCGTCGCGATCAACTTTCTGGCCGCGGGTCTAACGGTTCTGGTCGCCCAAAGCTGGTTCCAACAAGGCGGCCGCACCCCCAGCCTCATGGGCGGCGCACGGTTCGAGCCGATCAACCTACCCTTCGCCGAGGCACTATCGGGCATCCCGTTCCTCGGGCCGATTTACGGCGACCTGATCAGCGGCCACTCGGTACTGGTCTACATGGCGTTTGCGATGGTGCCGATCACGTGGTGGGTCCTGTTCCGCACCCGTTTCGGCCTGCGCCTGCGCGCTGTCGGTGAAAACCCCGCAGCAGTCGATACCGCTGGCGTTTCGGTCACCCGCCTGCGCTATGCCGCGGTCATAATCTGCGGCGTTCTCTGCGGCGTGGCGGGGGCCTATCTGGCAACCGGCCTGCAAGCAGGCTTTGTCAAAGACATGACCGCGGGTCGCGGCTTCATCGCCCTCGCCGCGCTGATCTTTGCCCAGTGGCGCCCGTGGAATGCCCTCTGGGCCTGTCTGCTGTTCGGCCTGCTGCAAGCGGTCGCGCTGCGCTACCAGAACCTCG
>CAXQKF010000502.1:0-13837 GCA_964224285.1 Donghicola sp.
GGCGCGGATATTCTAGAGGACCTATCGACCGAGCATGAACTGCCCGGCCGCGTTCTGGACTGGCGCCAACTGTCCAAGCTGAAATCGACCTACACCGACGCCTTGCAGGACCACATCAACCCTGACACGGGCCGCGTTCACACCAGCTATATGCAGACCGGTGCGGCGACGGGGCGTCTGTCCTCGACCGATCCGAACCTTCAAAACATCCCGATCCGCAGCGAAGAGGGCCGCCGCATCCGCGAAGCCTTTATCGCGCCCGAGGGAAAGGTTCTGGTCGCGCTCGACTACAGCCAGATCGAACTGCGCATTCTGGCCCACGTGGCGGGGATCGACAGCCTGAAACAAGCCTTCCGCGAAGGGCAGGACATTCACGCTGCCACCGCGTCAGAGATGTTTGGCGTGCCGCTGGACGAGATGACCCCAGAGGTCCGTCGTCAGGCCAAAGCGATCAACTTTGGCGTCATCTACGGGATTTCCGGTTTCGGTCTGGCCCGCAACCTGCGCATCCCGCGGGCCGAGGCGCAGGGCTTTATCGACCGGTATTTCGAACGCTTCCCCGGCATCAAGGACTACATGGACGACACCGTGACCTTTGCCAAAGAGCATCTGTTCGTGGAAACTATGTTTGGCCGTAAAATCCATACGCCCGAGATCGCGGCCAAGGGGCCCCGTGCGGGCTTTGCCAAACGCGCGGCCATCAACGCGCCGATTCAGGGCACCGCTGCGGACATCATCCGCCGCGCCATGATCCGGATGCCCGATGCGATCGCCGGTTTGCCTGCGAAAATGCTGCTTCAGGTGCACGACGAACTCTTGTTCGAAGTCGAAGAGAGCGCGGTCGATGATCTGATCAAAACGGCCAAGGATGTGATGGAAGGCTCGACCTTGCCTGCTATCCATTTGGATGTGCCTTTGATCGTAGATGCAGGCCGTGGGCAAAGTTGGGCCGAAGCGCACTAATTATTGAAATCTCTGGAACAATTCCCCTGAATCTGTGTTATTCTTGCTCAGATTTTAGGGGAGCGTATTTTGAAGGTTCCAAAGAATTTTGTATTTTTGCATCGCGAATTGACGGTGCGGGCAAGCTTCTATCAGGTGCCTGCGCCGATCGATTACGTTGTCCTCAGCCACGGCTTTTCGAGCAACCGTTATGGCACGGGCCGATTGCTGGTCCAGCTGGCCCGCGCCCTTCATGCCGAAGGCTATGCGGTGCTTTCCTTTGACCGGTTGGGGCATGGCGAGAGCGATGGGGAATTTTCCGACATCACCGCGTCGGACGAGGTGCGCCAGCTGGAAACCGTGCTGGAGACCATGAAGCAGCGCATCGGGCGGCCAATGCATGTGGTCGGGCATTCGCTGGGGGCAATGGGCGCGGCGGTGCTGGCCGGTCAGCGGCCCGATCTGGTAAAGTCCCTGCATCTGTGGGCACCCGCAGCCACCTTTGTCGAGGACATCGCCGCGGGCCACATCATGGGCGACCCACTCCCTGAAAACCCCGAAGAAGAGCTGTTCGATTTCGACGGCCAAGGGGTCGGTGCGCCCTTTATCAACGATGCGCGAACCTTTGAGCCCTATGCGGGGGTGGCGAACTACCACGGTCCGGTCAGCCTGCATCACGCGGGAGACGATCCAATTGTGCCGATCCGCGCGTCTGAGACATATCTCTCCCATTGGGGAGAGCAGGGGCATTTGCATCGCTATGCTGTTGGGGGGCATGGGTGGACCCACCTCGGGGCGCGTAAACGCCTGATCCAGCAGACGGTCAGCGATATCGAGGCCTGTTCGGACATGGGGCGTTCCGGCCTGCGTGCGGCGTCCTGACCTGCGGCGATTTTCCCGACATCGTGTCTTGCGGCCAGTGGCGTAACGCGGGAACCTGAGGCGTCAAAGAACAAGAGGCGCATCATGGGGCATTCCCACAGCCACGGCCACGGGCACCACGGACATCATCATCACCACATCGACCCAGAGGCAGGGGACCGTCAGGTCGCTTTTGCGGTGGCGATCAACTTGCTGCTGACCGTGGCGCAGATCGTCGGAGGGGTGGTCTCGGGATCCATCGCACTCATTGCAGACGCGGTGCATAACCTGAGCGATGCGATATCGCTGATGATCGCTTTCTTTGCACGCAAGATCGCCCGTCGGCCCGCCGATGCACAGATGACCTTTGGCTACGGGCGGGCTGAGATGGTCGCGGCCCTCGTCAACTATACTACGCTGATTGTGATCAGCTTCTACCTCGCATGGGAGGGGATCGATCGTCTGTTCAACCCGCCGGAAATCCATGGATGGACTGTGGTGATCGTGGCAGGGATCGCCTTGGTGATCGATCTGGCCACGGCCTTGCTGACACTGAAATTGTCCAAGGACAGTGCCAATATCCGTGCAGCTTTCGTCCATAACCTGAGCGATGCGCTCGGTTCGCTGGGGGTGATTATCGGCGGGGTTCTGGTGATCTTGTACGACTGGCGCTTGGTCGATCCGATCATCACACTGCTAATCGCGGGATACATCCTGTGGCTTGCGGCCACTGAAATCGGTCCGGTGATCCGCAACCTGATGCTGGCCAGTCCACCGAACCAGAGTGCCGAAGATCTGCTCGCTCATATCGAAGAAGAAGAGGGCGTCGCCGCCGCCCACCATTTGCACCTGTGGCAAATGACCGAACACGAGGCGGCTTTGCAGGTGCATCTGGTTGTGTCTGACCCTGACTGGTCCTCGGCGATGGTTATTCGGGATCGGGTGCGCGCCATGCTGACCGGCAAAGGGATCAGCCACGTCACTCTGGAAATCGAGCGTGCGTCACATGCCTGTCCCAACGCGCCTGCAATCGGCCATTAGGCCGCGTCGGGCGACCGGACGAGCATTGCGACCATGCGGCGGGCAATCGGCGCCACGATCAGCACGGCGGGGAAAGCGACCAGCCAGCTTGATCCCCAAGCGCCCATCCATTCGGCCACGAAGTTCGGGACAAAGCCAAGGGCGCGGTAGGTGGCAATGCCGGACACGAGGCAAGACATCATACCCGACAGCAGCAGGCTAAAGAGGTAGGGCGCGAATTTGGGGTGGATCATAGGCTCGGTCCGCTCTCTGGAAATATCGAGAAAACAGGATATCTGAGTGCCGCCCGATGTGAAGGCGGCAATCACGCACACTGGCCCCTGCGATTATTCGAGTTCAGCCGACGGAATGATCGGGAAGAATGTGCCGCCAGATAGAACGCCGAACCAGCTTTGGCCGTTGTGATCCTGATGCCGGCCCAGATCGATCAGACGGTAGAAACTTTTGCGGTCAATCAGCGCCTCTAGCTCGTCGCGGACGTGGACATAGGGCGATGGCTCTCCGCTTTTGGGGTCGCGCACCACGCGGATCGGGTGGTCGGGGCCCGCCACGGTTTTGTCGCCAACATTGGTCTGGAAGGTTAGGACCGGATCATCACCAGTCACCTCGAAATCGATGGCCACAAAGGGGGCGTCCTCGACCTGAATGCCGACCTTCTCGACCGGAGTGACGAGGAAGTACTTGCCGTCCTCGCGTTTGAGAATCGTCGAGAACAGTCGCACCAGCGGCGCGCGCCCGATCGGAGTGCCATTGTAGAACCAAGTGCCATCCCGCGCGATGCGCATATCCAGATCACCGCAGAAGGGCGGATTCCATTTGTGGATCGGGGGCAGACCGCCTTTGGAAGCAGCACGGGCCGCGGCAGCGATGTCATCTGCGGATGGCTTCACGCTCATGTGTTTTTAGTTCCCTTTTGCCATTTCGGAATCCTGCGATACCCTTATCTCATATAGCATTCCCCAGAGCAGGAGCCACACCATGACCGAAACCGCCGATCTGGTGTCCGAAATCGAAACCTTCGAGGAAAAACTGGCTCTTGCCCGCGAGTCGATCACCAAACGGTTCATTGGTCAGACGCGCGTGGTTGACCTGACCCTGACATCGCTTTTGTGTGGCGGCCACGGTCTGCTGATCGGTTTGCCCGGTTTGGGCAAGACGCGACTGGTCGAAACCCTGTCCACGGTGATGGGGCTGGACGGAAAACGCGTTCAGTTCACGCCGGACCTGATGCCTGCTGATATTCTGGGCTCCGAAGTGCTGGAGGCCGACGCCGACGGCCGCCGCGCGTTCCGGTTTCTGGAGGGGCCGATTTTCGGTCAGCTCTTGATGGCGGACGAGATCAACCGCGCCAGCCCGCGCACTCAGTCGGCGCTGTTGCAGGCGATGCAGGAACGCGCCGTGTCCATCGGGGGCGAGACGAGATCCTTGCCCGCGCCGTTCCACGTGCTGGCCACGCAGAACCCCATCGACCAAGAGGGCACATACCCGCTGCCTGAGGCGCAGCTTGACCGTTTCCTCGTGCAGATCAACGTGCAGTATCCCGACCGCGACACCGAAAAGGCGATCCTGCTGGCCACCACCGGCGCGACCGAAGAGGAATCGCGTCAGGTCTTTACCGCGGATGAATTGATCGGCGCACAGCAACTGCTGCGCCGGATGCCAGTGGGGGACAGCGTGGTCGAAATGATCCTCGATCTGGTCCGCGCCTTCCGTCCCGAAGACCCCACCGCGCTGCCCGAAGTCGTTCAGGACGTGTCGTGGGGCCCCGGTCCCCGTGCGGCGCAGGCCCTGATGCTGGCCGTCCGCGCCGAGGCGATGCTGAACGGCCGCTTGGCCCCCAGCGCCGAGGATGTCGCCAGCATGGCTGATCCCGTGTTGCGCCACCGGATGCAACTGACCTTTGCGGCCCGCGCCCGCGGCCAACGCATCGAAGACGTCATCGCCAAAGGCGTGGCCCAGATCACAGGTCACGAGGCTGCCGCGTGACCGAAGCCCCGCACCTTCGCAGCCGCGCAGAGGTTCTGGCCGCTGCTTATCCCCCGCTTCTCGCCAGCGCCGAAAGGCTCGCGGCGAATGTGCAGCTTGGGGATCACGGGCGGAAACGTTCCGGAGCGGGCGAGGCATTCTGGCAGTACCGGCAGCTTCAGACAGGTGACGATGCGCGCCTGATCGATTGGCGGCGCTCTGCCCGCGGGGACGAGCAGTACATCAAACAGCGGGAATGGCAGATCGCCCAAAGCGCCTTGCTCTGGGTGGATCAGGCCAGTTCCATGAATTTCTCCAGCACCGAAGGCCAGCCCACCAAAGCGGATCGCGCCCGCCTGATTGGCATGGCAACCGCAGTTCTCTTGGTGCGTGGCGGGGAACGTGTGGCCCTCGGGGCGGTTCTGCCCCCGCGCCGAGGCACGGGGCAGTTGGAGCGGATCGCCGTTGCACTGACCGAAGACCGGCCGGACGACTACGGCGTGCCCGATTTGTCGCCCATGGTGCCGAACAGCCGTGCCCTGATCATTTCCGATTTCTTGGGCGATCTGGAGCCGCTGAAACATGTGCTGACCCGCGCCGCAGGTCGCGGGATACGCGGGGCTTTGCTACAGGTTCTGGACCCCGCCGAAGAGGAATTCCCCTTCCGTGGCCGCACCATTTTCGAGAGCATTTCCGGCGGTGTCCGCCACGAGACCCTGCGGGCCGATACCCTGCGCGACCGGTACCTTGCGCGGCTGGCCGAGAGGAAAGCGGAACTGGCGGACCTTGCCTTGAACACCGGCTGGGTTGTCGGGCACCATCACACATCCGAAAATGCGCAGTCCGCGTTGCTCTGGGTGTATCAGGCCGTACAAGGAGCGCAGTAAATGACGGTTTTCGGGGCCCTTGGATTTTCCGCGCCATGGCTCTTGGTGGGGCTGGTGGCCCTGCCGATCTTGTGGCTGTTGCTGCGGGCTGTGCCGCCCGCTCCGATCCGCCGCAAGTTTCCGGCGGTGTCTTTGCTGCTTGGCCTGCAAGACGACGAACACCAGAGCGACAAGACCCCGTGGTGGCTGCTCTTGCTGCGGATATTGGCGGTGGCTGCGGTGATCATCGGGCTGGCCGGACCTGTTCTGAACCCTGACTCGCGCCAGACCGGACGCGGGCCGCTGCTGGTGGTTCTGGATGCCAGTTGGGCCAGTGCCTCGGATTGGCGCGGACGTATGGCGCGGCTGGAGCCGATGCTCGCCGAGGTCGGCCGCAATGGCCGCCCCGTCGCGGTTCTGCCCCTGACAGCGCCTGCACCTGTGACCTTTGGCGACGCCGCCGCGGTGATCGAAGGGTTGCCCGGCCTCGCGCCTGCCCCTTGGGAGCCGCGGTTTGATGTGGCTCTGCCCGATGGGGATTTCGAAAGCTGGTGGCTGAGTGACGGGCTGGACTATGCTGGTCGCGCTGATCTGGCGGCTGAGCTAGGAGAGCGCGGCACGCTGACGGTCTTTGATACAGCATCCACACCAACCGTTTTGCTGCCTCCGACTGCGGATGGTGCACAATTGACCCTGACGGCCATACGCCTGAATGCATCCGCGCCAGAGGCGTTTAACCTGTCCGCTCTGGGCCCCGACCCCTCGGGGATCGAGCGGGTTCTCGGCACCGGCGAGATTAGCTTTGAGGCGGGCGCGACAACCGCGTCGACCACTCTTGATCTGCCGTCGGAAATCCGTGCCCGTGTCAGCCGATTTACCTTGGACGGCGTGCGCAGTGCAGGGGCCGTGACCCTGACGGATGATCGTTTGCAGCGGCGCGAGGTGGCTCTGATCGACGGAGGGCGTGACCGCGAGGCGCTCGACCTGCTGTCTCCGCTGCACTACCTGCGTCAGGCGCTGGAGCCGACGGCGGACCTGCTGGATGGCGGGCTCGAGGATATCCTGCTCGCCAATCCCGACACGATCATTCTCGCGGATGTGGCGCGGCTGGCCCCCCAAGAGGAAACGGCCTTGCTCGAATGGATTGATGGCGGCGGCCAACTGGTGCGCTTTGCCGGTCCGCGTCTGGCGGCCAGTGATGTGTCCCGCGATACCGAAGACCCTCTGCTGCCCGTGCGCCTACGGGCAGGCGGGCGGAGTGTCGGTGGTGCAATGAGTTGGGGCGACCCCAAGACGCTGGCCCCATTCCCCGAAAACAGCCCCTTCGTAGGCCTGCCGTTGCCGGATGATGTGGACGTGACCTCGCAGGTCGTGGCGCAGCCTGATCCGACCCTGACCGAACGCGTGATCGCCAGCCTCAGTGATGGCACTCCGCTGGTGACACGCAAAGCGCACGGGGCAGGGCAGATCGTCTTGTTCCACGTCACGGCCAACGCGGAATGGAGCACTTTGCCCCTGTCTGGTCTGTTCGTTCAAATGCTGGAGCGCCTGTCGATCTCTTCCCGGACCAGCCGTCCCGAGGCCGAGCAGTTGGCTAGGACCACGTGGCAGCCTGTACAGGTGCTCGACGGTTTTGGCCGCCTGAGCAGCGGCGATGCCTTGCCCGGTGTTGCGGGCGAAACCCTGTTCGACAAGGCGCTTGGCCCTGATCTGCGTCCGGGCCTCTACGAATCCGAGGATCGCCGCCTGTCCAGAAACCTGATCGAAGAGGATCGCGTTCTGGTCCCAGCCGTCTGGCCTGCATCTGTTACGGTTCAGCCCTTGGTGGCGCCCGATGCGCAGCCTTTGGGCGGGGTGTTCCTGACCTTGGCGGCTTTGCTGTTGGCGGTGGATTTGATCGCGTCCCTGATCGTGGGCGGACGTTTGCGGGGCGGGGCGATTGCTGCGCTGGCCGCGTTTGCCTTGTTGGGTCAGCCCGATGGGGCCTATGCCCAAGACGACATGCCACCCGTGCCAGAGGATGAGATTCTGGCAGCGGGCGAAGTGACCTTTGCCAATATTCTAACCGGTGACAGCAGCCTTGATGCCTTGTCGTTGGCGGCCATGCGCGGTCTGTCCAGCACCCTGTATGACCGCACGTCAGTCGAACCCAGCGAGCCGCGTTCCGTGGATCTGGAGGAAGACGAGCTCTCGTTCTACCCGCTGCTGTATTGGCCGATCACGCCGGACCAAACGCGGCCTTCGGATGCCGCCTATGCCCGCCTCAATGAATACCTGCGGGGCGGAGGGATGATCCTGTTTGATACGCGGGACGCGGACACCGCGCGGCTCGGCGCGAACTCGCCCGAAGCGGCAAAGCTGCGTGAACTGGCGGCTCCGCTGGATATTCCGCCGCTTGAAACCATCCCGCAGGACCACGTTCTGACCCGAGCCTTCTACCTGCTGCAGGACTTCCCCGGCCGCTATAACAGCCGCGATGTCTGGGTCGAGGCCGCGCCCGAGGACGCCATCCAGATCGAGGGTATGCCCTTCCGTGATCTGAACGACGGCGTGACCCCCGTGATCGTTGGGGGCAACGACTGGGCCAGTGCTTGGGCGATCGATGAGGCGGGCTATGCCATGCGGACAGTCGGCCGCGGTTATACCGGCGAGCGACAGCGCGAAATGGCGCTGCGCTTTGGCGTCAATCTGGTGATGCATGTGCTGACCGGAAACTACAAATCGGATCAGGTCCACGTGCCTGCGCTGCTGGACAGGTTGGGCCAATGAGTTACGAAATCGCATTTGCGCCGCTGGTACCGCTCTGGATCGTGTACGGGGTGGCCGTTTTGGCGGTGGGGATCACGGCGCTGGCGTTCTATCGCCGTTTGTCCGGTTGGGCGCTGCGCGGCTTGGCGGTCGCTGTCATTGCCATGGCCCGTGCCGGTCCCGCGTTGCAAGAAGAGGCCAGCGCACCCCTCAGTGACATCGTTCTGTTGATCGAGGACCGCAGCGCCAGCCAGCGTCTGTCCGACCGCGCGTTGCAGACCGCCGAAATGGCTGAAGCACTCGCCCAACGTCTGGCAGAGCGCCCGAATACCGAAGTGCGCCGGATCACTGTGGGCGACGGGGCGGACAATGCGGGCACCCAGTTGATGACCGCCCTGACCGAAGCCATCGCCGAAGAGCCAAAGGCCCGTATCGCCGGAGCGATCCTGATGTCCGATGGACGGCTGCACGATCTGCCCGCCGCGCCCGACTTGCCCGCGCCGCTGCAACTGCTGCTTTCGGGGCAAGAGACGGATTGGGACCGCCGGTTGATCGTCAGCAACGCGCCTGCGTTCGCGATTCTGGACGAAGAGATCACCCTCACCCTGCGGGTCGAGGATCAAGGCGCGGTTCCTGCTGGTATAGGTCCGGCAGAGTTGTCAGTCTCGGTCGATGGGGCCCCTGCGCGTGTGGTGCGGGTGCCGGTGGGGCAGGACATGGAGTTGCCGCTGACCCTGCCTCATGCGGGCCGGAACGTCATCGAATTCAAAGTGACCGCTGTCGAAGGCGAGTTGACGGACCGGAACAACAGCGCGCTCATTCAGATGAACGGTGTGCGGGATCGTCTCTCGGTCTTGCTGGTGTCTGGCGTGCCCCACGCGGGTGAGCGGACATGGCGAAACCTGCTGAAATCCGACAGCTCGGTCGATCTGGTGCACTTCACCATCCTGCGCCCGCCGGAGAAACAGGACGGAGTGCCGGTCACAGAACTGTCCCTGATCGCCTTTCCGACCCGAGAGCTGTTTCTGGACAAGATCAACGACTTCGATCTGATCATCTTTGATCGCTACAAGCGGCGCGGCATCCTGCCTGCGCTCTATCTGGATAACGTCAAGAACTACATCGAGAATGGTGGTGCGGTTCTGGTTTCCGCGGGGCCGGACTATGCCAATGTGGACAGCCTCTATCGCTCGCCTCTTGGGGAAGTCCTGCCAGGCGAACCGACCGCCCGCGTGATCGAAGAGGCCTATCTGCCCCGCGTGACAGAACAGGGCCAACGGCACCCCGTGACTGAAGGCCTCGCGCCGGTCGAAGGGGATCCCGACTGGGGCCGTTGGCTCCGCCAGATCGAGGTTGATCCCAAGGATTCCGTCGTTGCCATGACGGGCGTCGACGACCTGCCGCTTTTGCTGCTGAACCGGGTGGGCGAGGGGCGTGTCGCCTTGCTGGCCTCGGATCAGGCGTGGCTTTGGGGACGCGGCTACGAGGGTGGCGGTCCCCAACTGGAACTCTTGCGCCGACTGGCCCACTGGATGATGGGCGAACCCGAGCTGGAAGAAGAGTCCCTTACAGCCGAAGCCGTCGGCCAACAGATCCGGATCATCCGAAGGTCCTTGGAAGGGAATATCGGCGCGGTGACAGTGACCGCACCGGACGGGACCGAAGCAGCAGTCACTCTCGAAGAAATCTCGCCCGGTCGGTACGAGGCCCTGTTCGCTGGTGACGAAATGGGCCTGTATCGCCTGAAGGAAGGGGACCACGAGATCGTCATCGGTCTGGGGCCTGCCGCACCTCGGGAGTTCGAGCAAACCATCGCCAGCGGTACTGACCTCGGACCTCTTCTGGCGTCAACGGGGGGCGGGGTCTGGAACATGGCCGACGGGGTGCCCTCGATCCGGGAAGTGAACCCGGGCCGCCCTGCGATCGGACGGGGGTGGATCGGGATCACGCCGCGCGATGCGACAGAGGCCCGCGATATCAGCCGCGTTCCCTTGTTGCCCGCTTGGGCGGTGCTCTTGGTGGTATCTGCCCTGATCATCGGGGCGTGGCTGAGAGAGGGGCGCAGCTAAGGCGCCCTTAGTCCTTCAGTTTGACCATGTATCTGCGCGTGCCCAATCCGTCGCGATTGCAGTGCAGCCGGATGTACACTTTGTGCACGCCATCCGGCACCACCAGATTGGGGATCGAACGAGTGAATGGCTGCTCTTGGGTATGCGGGTGCAGCAACTTGCGGCGACCGATTTCCTCGCCTGCGCGGGTCTCGACGATCCAGTAGTCGATGTAATGCTGCCAGCCGGAATCGGGGTGGTTCACCGTGACGTCAATCCGCCAGCCCATGCCAATCCGCTCGACCTCGGTCGCATGGACTTCGCCCTCTTCGGCAAAGGCTGGTGCGCCAAGAACAAGGCATAAAAAGAAGGGCAAAAGGGCTGGTCTGGTCCGCATTGGCGCAGACTAGCACGCCCTCTGGCGGGGTGGTGTCACAAGCCCGTGGGCGGAGGCATCCCGTCGCTGGCATCCATCAAAACCGCGCGAGATTTCGAGGCGAATTCGCGGCGCCATAGAACACTGACCGTAAAGATCGTCGCTGCGAACAATGCCCAAGGCCCCAAGAGCCACGCGCTGGCCCCCAAGGCAAAGTAGACAGACCGCAGACCGCGGTTGAAAGCGCGCGCCGCACTGATGTTCAAGGACGCCGATTTTCCCGCGCGCACATAGGCCGCGGGGTCGGATGGATCATTCGGGACCGCCGCCATCAACACGGCGCAATAGCCGAACAACCGATTCGACCACACGAATTTCAGAAAGGCATTGGTGAGGAAGATCATCACGAACATGATCTTGATCTCCCAGACTACTGCGGGTGAGGTGTCGAGGGTCAGGTCTTGGGCGACGCCTTGCAACTGTTCGGAATTGCCGATTGCCGCAAAACCGCCACCCAAAGCGATCATGCTGGCCGATGCAAAAAAGCTGGTCGCCTGCCGCAAACCGCTCAGGACTGTGGCGTCAAAAATCCGCGGCTGGCGCGTCACCATATGCTTGAGCCATTCACGGCGATACTCGGCCATCAGTACGGAAACGCTGGGGTTTTTCCCCGGGTTCTCGATGCGCAAGCCGATCAGGATCCACGCTGCGACCACAAAGGCAACAGCACAGAAATCGGCGGTTTCAAACAGGGTGATACGGTCTAGCCAAGTCATGGGCGCACTGTAGTTTGCTCTCTTGGTTCTTGCCAGATGCAAAAATTGGTTATATTTTTTGACCAGACGCGCCAAGTCGAGGAGGAGCCCGCTATGGAAATGCCAGCACCAAACCCCGCCATCGTGGCCAAGAAGGCAGAATTGGTCAGGCGACTTTCCGAGGTTCTGCCGAGCGATGCGGTTATTCACGACGAGGCCGAGACCCGCGCCTATGAATGCGATGCGCTCACAGCTTACCGGTGCCCGCCCTTGGCGGCGGTGCTGCCCGCCTCGACCCAAGAGGTATCGGACGTTTTGCGCATCTGTCATGACATGGGTGTGCCTGTGGTACCGCGTGGATCGGGGACTTCGTTGGCGGGGGGCGCTTTGCCGACGGCGGATTCGGTGATCCTTGGGGTCGCGCGGATGAACGAGGTGCTGGAAACGGACTACGACAATCGTTTTATCCGCGTTCAAACCGGCCGCACCAACCTGAGTGTCACTGGCGCTGTCGAGGCGGACGGGTTCTTCTACGCGCCTGACCCGTCCTCGCAGCTGGCCTGCGCGATTGCGGGGAACATCGCGATGAACTCTGGCGGGGCGCATTGTCTGAAATACGGCGTGACCACGAACAACCTGATGGGCGTGACCATGGTGCTGATGGACGGCACCATCACCGAGATCGGCGGTGCGCATCTGGACGCGGCGGGCTTGGACCTGCTGGGGGTGATCTGCGGGTCTGAAGGGCAGCTTGGCGTCGTGACCGAGGCGACCCTGCGCATTCTGGCGAAACCCGAAGGGGCACTGCCGGTGCTGATGGGCTTTGACACCAACGAGGGCGCGGGCGCCTGTGTGTCGGACATCATCAAGGCGGGCGTGTTGCCCGTGGCGATCGAATTCATGGACCGCCCCTGCATCGAGGCCTGCGAGGCCTTTGCCAAGGCCGGTTACCCCATGTGCGAGGCGCTGCTGATCATCGAGGTCGAAGGCAGCCCCGAGGAAATCCAGCACCAGTTGGGACTGATCAAACAGATCGCTGCGGCTCATAACCCCGTGGACTACCGCGAGGCTGCGGATGCGGACGAGGCCTATCGCATCTGGCTGGGGCGCAAGTCGGCGTTCGGGGCGATGGGGCAGATCAACGATTATATGTGCCTCGATGGGACGATCCCCGTGTCGGCCCTGCCCGAAGTGCTGCGCCGGATCGGCGAGCTGTCCAAGCATTATGGCTTGGGCGTGGCGAACGTGTTCCACGCAGGCGACGGCAATATGCACCCCTTGATTCTGTATAACGCGAACCAGCCCGGCCAGTTGGAACTGTGCGAGGCCTTTGGCGCTGACATTCTGCGCCTTTGCGTCGAGGTGGGCGGCTGTCTGACTGGCGAGCATGGGGTCGGCATCGAGAAGCGCGATCTGATGGTGGACCAGTTCGCCCCCGTCGATCTGGAGGCTCAGATGGCGGTGAAAGACGTGTTTGATCCGGCGTGGCTGTTGAACCCTGCCAAAGTGTTCCCGCTGGCGTCGTCCGAAGCGCGCCGCGCTGTGAAGATCGCCGCCGAGTGAATTGCAGCCGGGTGAGGGGGCTGTCTGCCCCCTCTTGGGCCTATGGCCCAATTCACCCCCGAGAGTATTTGGAACAAAAAGAAGATGCGACCTGAGACAGAGGCCGAACTGGCCGGACTGATTGCGGGGCGGGATGCGCCCTTGTGGATTCGCGGTGGCGGGACTGCCGGTGTGGTGCCTGATGGGGCTGATGTGCTGGAGACGAGCGGGCTGGCGGGGATTTCGCTGTACGAGCCCGGTGCGCTGACTTTGGTGGTAAAGGCCGGGACGCCCTTGGCCGAGGTTGAGGCTGTGCTGGCGGCGGAAAGCCAGCGGCTGGCGTTTGAACCTGCGGATTTGCGCGGGGTGCTGGGTGTTGCAGGTGAGCCGACCGTTGGTGCTGTGGCTGCGATGAACGTTAGCGGGCCGCGCCGGATACAGGCGGGGGCCTGCCGCGATTTCATGCTGGGGGTTCGCTATTTGGACGGTCTGGGGACCATTGTGAAAAATGGCGGGCGGGTGATGAAGAACGTCACCGGCTATGATCTGGTCAAGCTGATGTCGGGGGCCTGCGGGACTTTGGGCGTGTTGACCGAAGTGTCGATGAAGGTGCTACCGATGCCAGAGGCGCAGGGCTGCGTGATGGTGGATGGCTTTGCGCCGGATGTGGCAGATCGGAAGAGCGTCGTGTAG
>CAXQKF010000503.1:0-4384 GCA_964224285.1 Donghicola sp.
CCCTACACGACGCTCTTCCGATCTGCTGCGTGCCGAGCATGGCGTGGCGCGCGGCCTCCCACATGTCATAGACCAGAGGGAGGTCTTTCGCCTGCGCGGCCTGACGACGCTCACCCTTGATGCGGTCAAACCAAGCCTGATCAAAGGCGGGACGCTGAAACATATCTGCCAGAACTGGCAGGACCGCGTCTTGATGATTGTTCGGAAATTCGACCTTGGCGTAAATCAGATCAGCGGCTGCGGTGATATCCCCGTATGTGTTTTTATCCTCCAACAGGTCTAGGACCTCGGCCGGTGATAGATCTGATGTTCCACCCGACAGCATCATTTGCGTTGCCAGATGCGGCACTGCGGGATTGTTGCTTGGGTCGGTCAACCAATCCGTGGCCCATGCGGCGGATACTGTGATGTCAGTCACCCCCCGCTCCGTGATCGGCATCAGTTGGAATGCATGACCTGCGGGCGAAACGTGTTCTGAGATCACACGATTGTTCTCGTCCTTGCAGGCAGCAAGCGCGATCAGAAGGAGCAAACCGGAAAGAGTTCGTGCAGCAAAAACCATGTAAGCAATCCAGTGAAATCAAGTTGAGGAAATAAGCCGCGTCACAGCAGAGCGGGGATGTAGGAAATGTCGGGTAAAGCTTTGGAACTTCTTGAACGACATCTTACGCGTCGCCCGATGCAGATCGTCCAGCGTCACATAAGGGGTGCCCGAAATCAACGCCTCGGAGAGGCGTTGATCGTTTACCTTGAGCCGGTCGAGCACGCCATCCAAGCGGGAGAGTTCACGTTCGTGAACCTCTTGAAAGCTAGGTTCAGATGGGCTTTCGAACAGTCGCCTTAGCTCTTGATCGAAGGCGGCGTTCAGATCGCTCAGGGGCACACCCTGATCTGGCATGGCCTCCAGCCAGAACAACAGCCCTTCTGTTCCAAGAGTCGCGATACCCAAATCGAAAGACGCGGCGAGAAAGGCATCATACCTAAGTGGCCGCGCCAAACCGCCCGCTTTGGTGCTGAGCGCCAAGGACACAAGAATATTGCGCGCGGCGTAAATCTCGGCCCAATCGAAATCGGTTGGTAGCACGTAGCTCTTCTGCTGAACCACACGGGATTGAGACAGGTTATCGATGAACAGCGAACCTTGGTGTTCTGGTGCGGTTGGCCATAAAGGGCGGGTTTCTGGGAACGCCTCAGCACGAGGGATTGGCCATTGCGCAATGCCTTGAATCGCACGCCTGACGTCTGTGTCGGACACAGGCCCACGAATATGAAGCGTCGCCTTGTCGAGATGATGTGTCCGTTCATGAAGTTGCCTTGCCGACTGCAGAGTAAAACGGCGTATGCTCGCTTTGGAGCCCATCGTCATGCGGGCATAGGGGCTGTCCAAGAATAGGCGTGAAGCCATCTCGACATGCGCCGAATCCATCGGATCTTCGGACCGCCGAAGATCGAATTCCCGTTCGACAATATCCCGCTCTTTCTTGGCAAAATCTTCGTCTACGGTCAAAGGCGCTGCGCTTGCGGCCAGCCGCTGAATCGTCGAGGCCAAGTCGTCAGGCGCGCGAGAAAACCAATACACCGTTGCCTCTGGGCTGGTCACCGCGTTGCTGTGCTGTCCCCCGTCCGTCCCAGCATCGCGCACGTTTTGCCAGACAATATGCTCAAGGTAATGCGCCAAGCCTTCGTCATAGGGATTGTCCCGCTCTCCGTATGGATACGCCAACGCAATATCCACGTTGGATTGCTCTACTCGCTCGGTCAAAAACACCTCGCGAAAGGGACCAAGTCGGCCCAGAGATTTGGGTGCATCGTTGGCGGTGCGAACAGATCGCGTCCCAAAGCCGACGGCCCCTTGGGCCACGCAAGACAGCCCGATTAACACAGTTCGACGTTGGAAAAACAAATTTGCGCCCTTGGCGGTCATTTCAATCATTGTGCAAGAATAGAATAATCAATAAACTACGCTCATTAATCATTGTTTAACGAGAATTTTTCAATGAAAAAGATTCAGGGCACGGCCGCGTTTCTCATTCCTGTGTTGCTTGTCTTTGCGCTGCTCTACGTGGTGTTCACGGCAGGCAGCACGCTTAGTTTCGCATTGCTTGATTCGGACAAGTGGTTTGAAAGCCCTTGGGTTGACCCCAGCGCGCCTGCGCCCGTCTGGCAACGATCAGTTTATGCTGTAGTATGGCTTTTGCCCGTGATCTTCGGTCTTTTTGCGGTCTATGCCGCGCTGCGTGCTGTGATCCTGATCCGCGCAGGCATTCTGTTCGATAACCGCGTCAGCTTAAGATTGCGGCAAGCAGGGCTCGGAACCAGCGGTTCAGGACTAACAGACTTTCTCGCAACATTGATGTCACCGCCCTTGTTATCGTGGACCAACCCTGACGGGCCTGCTCCCATTCGATGGTATTTCGACTCGGAACCTGCGGGGTTGATCGTGTGCGGCGGCGGCTTCTACCTGATCGGATGGATCATGGCCGAAGCGCAAAGACTGGCGGACGAAAACGAGGGGTTTGTCTGATGCAGATTGTCGTGCGCCTTGATGTGATGTTGGCGAAACGCAAGATGAAGTCCAAAGACCTCGCCGCCGAAGTCGGAATTACGGTGCAAAACCTGAGCCTACTGAAAACCGGGAATGTACGCGGCATCCGCTTTGCGACGCTGGCGAGGATTTGCGAGGTATTAGAGTGCGAGCCAGGCGATATCTTGGGAATTGAACCGTCAGATTAAATGGTCGGCATGACGCCGACGTTCTAGCCCACTTGGGCTGCCCCCCAATTTTTACGAACAGAAAGAGTACACTATGAACTACCTTTTCTCCTACGGCACATTGCAAAACAAGCCAGTGCAGATCGCAACATACGGTCGGGAACTTTCCGGTGAAAAAGATGAGTTGCTCGGATACCAGATGGGCAAAGTCCGCATATCTGATGCTGAAGTCGTCCGTAAAAGTGGCCTTGCAGAGCATCCGGTGGCCATTCCAACAGGCAGAGATGATCATGAAATTTCCGGTACAGTTTTTGAACTCACAGATGAAGAACTCGCTGCATCTGACGATTATGAGGTCATCGAATACGAGCGCGTTTCAACTGTCCTAAAGTCCGGGCGCACTTGCTGGGTATACGTACTTAGGGCCGATCTTTTGCAACAGTGATGAAGGTCAAGTCGCGAAGGCAATCGGGCTTTTGGCTGATCCTGGGGTTGGAAGGCAACCAAGCCAAACAGTCGACGATGCCGATATCAGATCGAAATCGAGATGGGACCGCAAACTCCACTCATTTGGGCGGAGAGCAAACAGCGTCGTCACAGCACGGGTGCGAACCCAAGAACGCCGTCTTGAAAACACTTTACTTGAAGGCACATCTATAGCTGGCTTGGCGAACACGAATTATTTGAGGTAAAATTATGGATCTTCACGTTTGGCTCGCCTTCGCGTCCGCTTCAATCGCTTTGCTTCTGATACCGGGGCCGACCGTACTTTTGATTTTGAGCTACGCCATTAGTCAGGGCCGCCGGGTTGCATTGGCAACGGTAGCCGGGGTTGCCTTAGGCGATCTGATTGCCATGTCCGCATCTTTGGCAGGACTCGGGGCATTGGTCCTCACGTCTGCCAAGCTGTTTGTTCTTTTGAAGTGGGTCGGGGTGATCTATCTAGTTTACTTGGGGATCAAGTTGTTTCGGAGTGCAGAAGGTGCTTCCTTGGGGGTGTTGGACGATGCACCCGTATCGTCCCCACGCAGCGTCTTTGTTCATTCTGCTGCGGTCACGGCCCTCAACCCAAAGTCCATAGTTTTCTTCATCGCTTTCGTCCCACAGTTCATTGATCCGAATGCAACTTTGGCACCGCAGTTCGGATTGCTTGTGGTTACCTTTGTCGGCTTTGCAGCAGTCAATGCACTCGCATATGCTTTGCTCGCTGACAAACTGCGGCAGAAGATTGTTCGTCCGTCCGTACTGCCATTCCTGACTAGACTGGGAGGCGGTGCGCTGGTCGCGATGGGGGTCGCGACCGCTACGATCCGCCGTACTTGATCGCAACGCTGCAGTCAGATTTGTCCGCACTGCCGACCTGTTTCGTCTATAACTGCTACTCGATGGACGAATGGCGGGTCTGGCGAAGCTGCACCGCGGCGATCGACTAGGGACCGAGCGGCGGGAGAGGGCCGCTTGCCAAGGCAAACCACGGAGATTGTGCGGTCGGCCTCAAAAGCGTTTCGAACCTGAAAAGACAAATGCTGTCAGAATTCTTGCTGCAATTTCTTGAAAGCTACAGGGTGACGCGGGTCATGGTCGAGTAGTGCTCGGCCTGCTCAACCATTCTCAGAGTCGCTTTTTCACCGAACCGCTTGGCAAGCGCATATGACATTTCCGGCGGCGACCA
>CAXQKF010000504.1:0-3090 GCA_964224285.1 Donghicola sp.
GATCGATAACTATGACAGCTTTACTTACAATCTGGTCCACTATCTAGGTGAGTTGGGCGCGGATGTGGTCGTCAAGCGCAATGATGCGCTGGATGTGCAACAGGCTATGGCCTTGAAACCGGCGGGACTTCTGCTGTCCCCCGGCCCGTGCGACCCCGATCAGGCCGGCATCTGTCTGGCCCTGACCGAAGCCGCGGCCGAGACCCGCACGCCCCTGATGGGCGTCTGTCTGGGCCACCAGACCATTGGTCAGGCTTTTGGTGGTAATGTTGTCCGTTGCCACGAGATTGTGCACGGCAAGATGGGCACCATGCACCACACCGGCAAAGGGCTGTTCGCTGGCCTGCCCTCGCCCTTTGTGGCGACGCGTTATCATTCGCTGGTGGTCGAGCGCGAGACCCTGCCCGACTGTCTGGAGGTCACCGCAGAGCTCGAGGACGGCACCATCATGGGTCTGCAGCACAAAGAGCTGCCGATTCACGGGGTTCAGTTCCACCCCGAGTCGATTGCCAGCCAGCACGGCCACGCCCTGCTGCAGAACTTTTTGAACGAAATGAAGGTCCCCGCATGACAGATGCCATCAAGCCGCTGATCTACGCTGCCTCCGAAGGCCCCCTGAGCCGCGCTCAGGCCAACGAGGCGTTCGAGATCCTGTTCGAGGGTCAGGCGACTCCGGCGCAGGTGGCCGGATTGCTGATGTCCATGCGGGCGCGCGGCGAGGCTGTGTCGGAATACGCGGCGGCGGCTGCAGCGATGCGTGCCAAATGTGTGCCCGTGTCTGCGCCCGAGGGCGCGATGGACATCGTGGGCACCGGCGGCGACGGTATGGGCACCCTGAACATCAGCACCGCGACTGCCTTTGTTGTGGCGGGCGCTGGTGTGCCGGTGGCCAAACACGGCAACCGCAAGCTGTCGTCCAAGGCGGGCGCGGCGGATGCTCTGGCGGTTCTGGGCATCGAGGTCATGGTTCAGGCGGATGTGGTCGAGAAGGCCATCGCAGAGGCGGGCATCGGGTTCATGATGGCCCCCATGCACCATCCGGCGATGAAGCATGTGATGCCCGTGCGGACCGAGCTGGGCTGCAAGACGATTTTCAACATTCTGGGGCCGCTGACCAACCCTGCGGGCGTGAAGCGCCAGCTGACCGGTGCTTTCGCGGTCGATCTGATCCACCCCATGGCCGAGACCCTGCAGCAGCTGGGCTCCGAAAAGGCGTGGCTGGTCCACGGCTCTGACGGCACGGACGAGATCGCGATCACTGGCACCACCGCTGTGGCTGCACTGGAAAACGGCGCGATCCACAGCCGCGAAATCCACCCCGAGGATGCGGGCCTGCCCGTGCATCCCCTGCGCGACATTCTGGGCGGCACGCCCGAGGAAAACGGCAAGGCCATGCTGGACCTCTTTGCCGGTCAGGCGGGTGCCTATCGTGATGCGGTTCTCTTGAACTCGGCGGCGGCTCTGGTCGTGGCGGACAAGGCCGCGGACCTGAAAGAAGGCGTTGCCATCGCCGCACAAAGCATCGACAGCGGCGCGGCTAAACGGGCCGTCGACGCGCTGGCCAAAATTACTTCGGGGGCAGCATGACCACCATTCTCGACAAGATCAAAGCCTACAAACTCGAGGAGGTTGCCGCCGACAAGGCCGCGCGTCCCCTGTCCGAGGTCGAGGCCGCAGCGCGGGATGCGGGCCCTGTCCGTCCCTTTGCCGACAATCTGATGAAGGCCTCCCGCGAGGGGTACGGCCTGATCGCAGAGGTCAAGAAAGCCAGCCCTTCCAAGGGGTTGATCCGCGAGGATTTCGATCCGGCGGTTCTGGCCAAAGCCTATGAGGACGGCGGCGCGACCTGTCTGTCCGTGCTGACCGACACCCCCAGCGTCCAAGGGGCCAAGGAATTCCTCGTTCAGGCGCGCGAGGCCACCAGCCTGCCCGCCCTGCGCAAGGACTTCATGTACGACACCTATCAGGTGGCCGAGGCCCGCGCTTTGGGCGCGGACTGCATTCTGATCATCATGGCCTCGGTCGAGGACTCGCTGGCCCAGGAACTGGAAGATGCGGCATTCGGTTGGGGCATGTCCGTTCTGATCGAGGTCCACGACCAAGAGGAACTGGAGCGCGCGACCAAGTTGAAATCGCCGCTGATGGGGATCAACAACCGGAACCTCAAGACCTTCGAGACCACGCTGGACACCACCAAGACACTGGCCAAACTGGTCCCCGAAGACCGTCTGATCGTGTCGGAGTCCGGCCTGTTCACCCCCGCCGATCTGGCCGAGATTGCCCGCTATGGCTCGCGCACCTTCCTGATCGGCGAGAGCCTGATGCGTCAGGGCGATGTGGCGCAGGCGACCCGTGACCTGCTAGCGAACCCGCTGACCTCGGGGGCGCTGTAATGACCGGCCTGACCCATTTCGACGCCGAGGGGCAGGCCCACATGGTTGACGTGTCCGAAAAGGCCGTCACCAGCCGGATCGCGACGGCCAAAGGCTGGGTCCGCATGGCCCCCGCCACCATGGAGATGATCGCCGAGGGCGGCGCCAAGAAAGGCGACGTTCTGGGGGTGGCCCGCTTGGCAGGGATCATGGGCTGCAAGAAGACGCCCGAACTGATCCCTTTGTGCCATCCGCTGCCGATCACCAAGGTGTCCGTCGATCTGGAAATCGATGCGGATCTGCCCGGCGTGCAGATCACCGCAACCGTGAAAACCACCGGCCAGACCGGCGTCGAGATGGAGGCCCTGACCGCTGTCAGCACCACCGCTCTGACGGTCTATGACATGGTCAAAGCGGTCGATAAGTACATGGACATCGGCGGCATTCGCGTGACGCTCAAGGACGGCGGCAAGTCCGGAAGGATCGAAGCGGAATGATCCCTGTCGCAGAGGCGCTGTCGCGGTTGTTCGCACTGGTTCAGCCTCTGGCGGCTGAGACGGTTCCTTTGGCGGGATGTGGTGGCCGCGTTCTGGCCGAAACGGTCTATGCACAGCGCACCCAGCCGCCCTTTGCCGCGTCTGCGATGGATGGCTATGCGGTTTCCGGCGATGTGTCCTCTGGCGATGTGTTAACCGTGATCGGAGAGGCCGCAGCGGGC
>CAXQKF010000505.1:0-5763 GCA_964224285.1 Donghicola sp.
GCCGCCTGAAGGGCGCGTTCGATCCCCGCAAGCCCGTCGGAAAACAGTTGCACCCCAACCGAGACAGTCAATGGCACCTCGGGCGCATCGCGTCCGAGCGTGACGGGACAAGCGGAAATCGCGTGCCGGATGTCTTCGGCAATCGCGATGGCATGGGTGGGGCTACTGACACTCAGCCCGATCAGGAACTCTTCGCCGCCGATACGCGCCAGCACAGGGGCGTCAGGCAAGGCCGCATGCAGACGTCGGGAAACCTCGATCAAGGCTTCGTCTCCGGCGCTGTGCCCAAACGTGTCGTTGATCTGCTTGAAGTGATCCACATCCACCAGCATCAGTGCCAGCATCTGGTTGCTACGGCGGGCGCGCTCGCTTTCTCTGGCCAGAGCAGGCATCGCCCCCCGACGGTTCTGCAAACCCGTCATCGGGTCCAGCAGGGATTCCGCATAGCCCTGACGCAGGGCATCCTGTTCCGCCTTGATCCGCAACTGGCGACGCATCAGCGCGCTGATCCGCAATCCGATCTCCTGCGGGTCCACGTCCCCCAAAAACAGGTCGTCCGCGCCCATGTTCATCAGCTCGATCCCGTGCCGTTCCAACGCCGTATCGAACAGGCCCAGAACCGCCGCCCCGCTGGTGGGCCGATGGGCTCGCAGTTCAACCAGCAAATGGGCCGCAGGGAAGGGCATCTCGTCACTGACCGCAAAGATGATGACCTCCGGCTTGGGGCCCTCTGCAAAGGCTTGCCCAACTGCATTCCACGCGCAGGCCCGCATCGGACCGGTCCAGCTTTTGGCAATCTCGCTCAGGGCGATCTGAGCCGCCTCGGGGGTTGCGCCGACCACTACAACAGGGGCCAGCGCGAAACAATTCGGCGGTTCGATGCTGCAATCGACGGGCAGGGCGCTGCCCGCAGCATCGAACCCCGCGCGGCGGGTCAAACTGCGCAAACGGGCAATCAGTTCGGCGGGATTGACGTCCCGCATGACCGCATCATCCGCCCCTGCGGACAGCGCATCGATCACGGTCTTGTCACCCCCTGAATCAAGCAGCACCAGAACGGGGATCGCAGCCCCCAACGCGCTGCGCAGATGTTGCAGTGCCGCCTTGGGGGCCACCCCCAATGACCGCCCCGCAACGATCACCGCATCACAAGCGAGACCCGCCTGAATTTCCGCGATAGAACCCAGCAAACTGACCTGATAGGACAGTTGTGACAAACGCACTTCGAGCATGATCCTGTTAATCGCCACATCATCAATGACAAGGATATGACCCGCCATGATTTGCTCGCCTCTCTCTTGGTGCTGTTAGGTAATGTATCGCTAATGTGGGTTAAAACTTCCTTTCCAACTTCGGAGGAATTTGAATGAACAGTGCAGCTGCAGAGGTTTTGGCAATCAAGGCGCTGGGGTGGCTTGCCGCCAACGAAGAGCTGTTGGGCGCCTTTATGGGCGCGAGCGGGGTGACACCCGACGAGTTCCGCACCAAGGCCACCGATCCCGAGTTTCTGGGCGCTGTGCTGGATTTCATTACGATGGATGACGCGTGGGTCGTTGATTTCTGTAACGATCACGGTCTGGCCTACGAGGAGCCCCTACGCGCCCGTCAGGCCCTGCCCGGAGGACAGCAGGTACACTGGACATGAACGCTCCCGTCGCAGGCATCTTGTTCGACAAGGACGGCACCCTTTTCGACTTCAACGCCACCTGGGCCGCATGGGCCTATGATTTCCTGACCGACCTGACCCAAGGAGACGCGTCCAAAGCCGCGTTTCTGGCAGGCACTTTGGGGTTCGATTATGCCCGTCGCAGCTTTCATCCCGAAAGCCCTGTGATCGCTGGAACCCCCGAGGAAATCGCCCAGTATATCATGCCCTTCGTGCCGGATGTGCCGGATGCCGAGTTGCTGGACCGGATGAACAGAACCGCTGCGAATGCCCCTCAGGTCGAAGCTGTGCCCCTCGCGCCCTTTCTGGACGAATTGCGCGGGGCGGGGCTGAAGCTCGGGGTGGCGACGAATGATGCGGAGCATCCGGCCAGAAGCCATCTGGGCCGTGCCGGTGTCCTCGAAAAGTTCGATTTCATCGCCGGTTTCGACAGCGGCTTTGGCGGGAAACCCGCGCCGGGGCAGATGCTGGCCTTTGCCGATCAGAACGCGCTTGATCCGGCGCATGTGGTCATGGTGGGCGACAGTTTGCACGACCTGCATGCCGGACGCGCGGCAGGGATGCGGTGCGTCGGAGTCCTGACGGGGTTGGCCACGGGGCCCGATCTGTCCGGCCATGCGGATGCGGTTCTGCCCGATATCGGTTTCCTTCCCGATTGGTTAAGGCAAGAGGGGCTCTGGCCAATCCCGGAAACCCGGCGCTAACTCTTTCCGCGGGGGCAAAGAAAACCGCAAATTTTACCTATTAGGCTCGTCTTAAGCTTCTTTCCGCTAGGCCTTCTTTAAACAAGGAGGCTCGGATGCACGGCTTGGTGAATTGCGCGATCGAATGCTTTGTTCGGGAAACATATGGCGATCAGACGTGGCGCATGGCCTGCGCTGCGGCGTCCTTGCCAGAGCAGAGGTTCGAGCCGCTGCTCACCTATGCCGATACCATGACCGAGTCGCTGGTGGCCTCTTGCGCGGACGTTCTGCGCCGGTCGCCCGAAGATGTGCTCGAGGATCTTGGGTCGTCGCTGATTTCCGGCAATAGCGATTCTGCTGTGGCCACGCGGCGGCTCTTGCGCTTCTCGGGGCATAGTTTCGTGGACTTCCTGTATGCGCTCGACGACCTGCCCGACAGGATCAAACTGGCGGTGCCCGATCTGCGCCTGCCAGAGCTAAAGGTCGAAGAGCACCGCCCCGATCTATTCTACGTGAGTGCGGGCCGCGGGTGGCCCGGTTTCCTGCAAGTGGTCCGCGGCGTTCTGCGGGCGATGGCCGACGAATACGGGGTGCTGGTGCTGATCGATCCGGTCGATGGCGGGCAGGGCCTCGAGGTGCAGGTGATCGACAGGGCCTTTACCAGCGGCCGCGCCTTTTCCTTGCGGGCCGGATGAGCGTGATGAGGGTGGAGACCGCTCTGCTGGACCATCTGTGCCCGCTGCACGCTGTGCTGGATGCAGGGGGCGCGATTGTCTCTTCTGGCCCGACGCTGGCAAAGGTCGTTGGCGGAACCGCGCAGGGGCCGGTGCTGGAGCTTTTCGATCTGCGCAGGCCGCGCGAGCTCAGGGATCCAGAGCGTTTGGTCAAGACGCGCACGGACCGGCTGCTCCTGTCTCCGAAAACCCGCCCCGATCTCAAGATGAAGGGCGTGCTGCACCCCATGCCCGAGGGCGCGATCCTGAACCTGTCCTTCGGCCTGTCGGTTAGAGAGGCCGTTCAGGCCTATGATCTGACCCAGCATGATTTCCCCGAGACGGACCTGACCGTCGAAATGCTCTACCTGATCGAGGCGAATAATCTGGCGATGACCGCGGCGATTGATGTGACCCGCAGGCTCCAGAATGCCCGTCAATTGGCCGAGTCCGCGTCCCATACCGATGCGTTGACGGGCCTGCTCAACCGACGGGGGCTTGAGGTGGCAATTGATGCACTTAGAGAAGGGAAGGGGGACTGCGCCCTTGTCCTGATGGACCTCGATCATTTCAAGGCGATCAACGACACGATGGGCCACGCGGCGGGCGACCGGATGCTCGAACATGTGGCGAATCTCTTGCGCCGTCACACCCGCCAGAACGATGTGCTGGCCCGTTGCGGGGGCGACGAGTTTACGCTGCTCTTGCCGGGGCTAAGCGCCCAAGATCTGGGCCAACGTCTGGACGCGCTGATTGCCGCCGTCGGCACCCCGATCGAAATCGAAGGACAAACCTGCCGCATCGGGGCGTCTGCGGGTTGGGCTGTAGTTGACGCAAAGGCACTTAATCACTTTAAAACATTAGCAGATTTTACAGATTTAGCCCTCTACCGCGCCAAGCAAAGCGGGCGAAGTTGTCACGTCCGCGCCGAGATCGCGCAAAAATTGTAAATTACTTCAGGGGCTTGCATATTTTTTCCATTCGGCTTTTTCATTGTGCGCTGCTTTCGGACTATTTACATCCGTAAGTATGCCAAATGATAAAAGGGCGGCTCACTCGGCCGCACCGAAAGGGATGTTAATGAGAGTTTTGTTGGCTGACGACCATGAGTTGGTTGCGCAAACAATCGCGGCATATCTACGCTCCGAGATACATGCCGATGTAACGGTTGTTCCCAATTTGCCCGAGGCCTTGCAGCAGGTCTCTATTCAACGGGCGTTTGATCTGGTGATGCTCGACCTCAATATGCCGGGTATGAACCACCTGGAAGGTCTGGAAAAAATGCTGTCTGCGTCGGATGGGGCGCGGGTGGCGATTGTGTCTGCACATAACGGTCGTATCGTCGCCGAAGAGGCGATTTCGCGGGGCGCGTCTGGCTATTTGCCCAAGACGATTGCCCCTGTCTCTATGATTTCGGCAATCCGGTTGATGATCGCGGGCGAGGTTTTCTTGCCCTTTGCGTCGTTGATCGCCGCCGAAGAAGACGTGGCCGCCGCATCTTTGACACGGCGCGAATTGCAAGTGCTTCAGGGGATCTGCGAAGGCAAATCGAACAAAGAGATCGCCCGCACCCACGAGTTGCAGGAAGTGACGGTAAAGCTGCACGTCAAAACCCTGAGCCGGAAACTGGGGGCAAAGAACCGCACACACGCGGCGATGATCGCCAGAGATCGGCAGCTCTGCTAACACGGCAGAGCACACCATTGAAAAAGCGGCGTTCGCGCCGTTTTTTTATGTCTGCGTGTCAGGAAAGGTGGCAGTCCGTAGGGGAATCGAACCCCTCTTTCCAGGTTGAAAACCTGGCGTCCTAACCGATAGACGAACGGACCAGCCTTGGTGTCGGGTGTTTACTGTCGCGCCCCGTCATACGCAAGAGGAAATCCTCGAATTTTGACAGTTTTTTGACGGCAAAATCCCTGTGGATAAAACAGGAAAATCAGCAATCAGAGGGAAGAGAAGTGGCAGTCCGTAGGGGAATCGAACCCCTCTTTCCAGGTTGAAAACCTGGCGTCCTAACCGATAGACGAACGGACCATCCTGTCGGTAGGGGGCTATTTAACGTTCCCCGCAGCGGACGCAAGAGCGAATTTACGTTAACCGGATTATTTGTTGGCGGGGCCGGATCCAGCCCGCAAACAACAAAAAAGCCGCTCCGAAGAGCGGCCTTTGACCCGACAACAGTGGCAGTCCGTAGGGGAATCGAACCCCTCTTTCCAGGTTGAAAACCTGGCGTCCTAACCGATAGACGAACGGACCATCCTGTCGGTGAAGGGGTGTTTACTGTTCTGCGCAGATTGGTGCAAGCACAAAATGCGATGTGCTGCGCGATTTTTTTCAAGAGCTGAATCTTGTTTGGAAACAGGGGGCTAAGGGCATTGCCCTTGGGTGTTCGCTACCCTTCGGACGCGGGCGCGGCGTCCTCGAGGCGCAGTTGCGCGCTGCTGCGGCCCTGCCAGTGATTCAGTTCCAGCCGCCCCGCCAGATGAAACGGCTGGCCATTGTGGTTCTCTAGCCGCGGGCCCAGATCGGTGTCATAGGCGCCAAAGCAAATTCCCTGCAGCCGCCCGCCCAAACCATCAGACACGGTCAGCTTCAGGTGGCTTTCACCGACCCGCTTGGCGAACGTAATCTTGCAAGAGGGCAGGGCGAACCGCGGTCCCGGCGCACCCGCGCCGTAGGGGCCAGCCGATTCCAGTTGCTC
>CAXQKF010000506.1:0-25658 GCA_964224285.1 Donghicola sp.
GCGGCGGGGGGGCGGACCCTGCTGCACGGGCTGGACCTGAGCCTGCCTGCGGGGCAGATCACCGCGCTGCTCGGGCACACCGGGTCGGGCAAATCCACCCTGCTGAAGCTGCTGGCCCGCCAGCAGCACCCCACCAGCGGGATAATCCGTCTCGACGGCCAGCCGCTAGAGGCGCTGAAGCCCCGCGCCTTTGCCCGCCAACTGGCGTACCTGCCCCAGAAACCCGCGCCGACCGACGGGATGACGGTGGCGGAGCTGGTCGCCTTGGGGCGCTATCCGTGGCACGGAGCGCTGGGTCGGCCCACCCCCGCCGACCGCGCCGCAATCACCGAGGCGATCACCGCCTGCGGGCTGGAACCGATGCAGGACCGCATGGTCAGCACCCTGTCGGGGGGCGAGGCGCAGCGCGCGTGGATCGCCATGCTGGTCGCCCAAGACGCCCAATGCCTGCTGCTGGACGAGCCCACAAGCGCCCTCGACATCGCACACCAGATCGAGGTTCTGACCCTGATCGACCGCCTGTGCCGCACGCAGAACCGCAGCATCGTCATCGTTCTGCACGATCTGAACATGGCCGCCCGGTTCGCCCATCACATCGTCGCCCTACGCCAAGGGCAGGTGGTGTTCCAAGGCGCGACCGATGCCCTGATGACCCCCGAAACCCTGCAATCGGTCACGGGCGTGGCGATGGACATCCTGCCCCGCACGGATGCGGTGCCCGTGGCCCTGCCTCGCTAACTCACTGCAAAAGCCATCAAGAAAGACAGCCCCCATGTTGCGTGCGTTCATCGCCTGTTACCGCCCCTATCGCGGCCTATTCTGGCTGGATTTCAGCTGTGCCGTTCTGTCGGGGCTGCTGGAACTGGCCTTCCCCCTGGCGATCACGGCCTATGTGGATCACCTGCTGCCCTTGGGCGACTGGAACCTGACCCTGTGGGCCGCCGCTGGCCTGATCGCGGTGTATCTGCTGAACGCGGGGTTGATGATGGTGGTCACCTATTGGGGCCACAAGCTGGGGATCAACATCGAAACGGACCTGCGGGCGCGAGCCTTTGACCACCTGACGCGCCTCAGTTGGCGCTGGTTCGACCGCGCAGAAACGGGCAAGCTGGTCGCCCGCGTCACCCGCGATCTCGAAGAGATCGGAGAGGTCGCCCACCACGGCCCCGAGGATCTGTTCATCGCGGTCATGACCTTTGTCGGGGCGATTGCGCTGATGCTGTCGATCCACCCGATGCTGGCGCTGATCACCATTGCCGTGGTGCCGCTGATGGTGTGGCTGGTGTCGGTCTACGGGGGCAAGATGACCCGCACATGGCAGGCGATCTATGGCCGCGTCGGGGCGTTCAACGTGCGGCTGGAAGAAGCCTTGGGCGGCATCCGCATCGTGCAGGCCTTTGCCGCCGAAGGCCACGAACGGGCCCTGTTCGCACAGGCCAACGCAGGCTACCGGACCACCAAACTGTCCGCCTACCGGATCATCGCGCAGGTGTCGGCCATGCAATACATGGGTCTGCGGGCAGTGCAGGTGCTGGTGATGGTGGCGGGCGCGGGCTTTGTCATGGATGGCTCGCTGACCACGGGGGGCTTTGTCGGGTTCCTGCTGCTGGTCGGCGTGTTCTTTCGCCCGCTGGAAAAGATCGCCGCCGTGATCGAGACCTACCCCAAGGGCATCGCCGGTTTCCGCAGCTATCTGGACCTGATCGGCAACACGCCGGATATCAAGGATGCGCCGGACGCCCGCCCCGCCCCGACCCTGAAGGGCGAGATCAGTTTTGACCGTGTGAACTTTGCCTATGACGATGGGCGGCCCGTGTTGCAGGACATTTCCCTGCGGGTTGGCGCGGGGCAGACCGTGGCGCTGGTGGGGGCGTCGGGGGCTGGGAAATCCTCGCTCATGGCGCTGATCCCGAGGTTCTACGAGCCGCAATCGGGCGAGATCCGCATTGACGGCATCCCCTTGGCCCAGATGACGCTGGACAGCCTGCGCAGGCAGATCGGGCTGGTGTCGCAGGACGTGTTCCTCTTTGGCGGCACCCTGCGGGACAACATCACCTATGGTACCCCCAACGCCACCGACGCACAGATCACAGCGGCTGTCCATCAGGCCCAACTGACGCGCGTGGTTGATGCCCTGCCCGATGGGCTGGACACAAACGTCGGCGAACGGGGTGTGCTGCTGTCCGGCGGTCAGCGCCAACGGGTGGCCATCGCCCGCGTATTCCTGAAAAACCCGCCGATCCTGCTGCTGGACGAGGCGACCAGCGCCCTAGACCGTCAGACCGAACGCGACATTCAAACCGCCCTGTCGCGCCTGAGCATCGGGCGCACCACGCTTGTCATCGCGCACCGGCTGGAAACCATCCGCCACGCGGACCGCATTCTGGTGATGGACCACGGCCGCATCGTCGAAGAGGGGCGCGACGAAGACCTGCGCGCCGCCCGTAACCACTATGCGCGGATGCTGGACTAGGGACGGCTTAGACCTCTTGCAAAACGGTTGAGGCAAGCATCGCGCTGCATTGACCCGACCACCTTATTGTAATCTGATCTAAATATACTGCGGGAAGGAACCCAACTTTCCTCCGCAGGCACCTTTTATTGACAACGCTGACCATGGCAAACCTGCTAAGAGTCATAAAGCCCCAATTCGGCCGGTTTCGCATATTATGACTCTTAAAAAATCCTTGCATTTTATATAGCATAGCTCGTGGATGTTACTTTATTTCAAAGAGAATTCACCTTCTTGATGACCTTCGGTGGACTAATTTTGTAACTAAAACTTAGTTCTTCCATGTGTCTCAAGAGGCTCGGCCACGAATGACGACAGTCCGAAGTTTATCGCCCCCGCGTCCAGTTTTCCGCGCCCTCTGTATCCACAAACACCCGATAAACCGAGGTGGTCGCGGTGATGAACATGCGCCTGCCATCCGGTCCGCCAAAACACAGGTTAGACACCAGCTCCGGCACGAGGATTTTGCCCAGAAGCGTCCCGTCCGGCGCAAAGCAATGCACTCCGTCCGCCGCCGAAGACCACAGATGTCCCGCCGCATCACAGCGCATCCCGTCGGGCAGACCATTGTCGATCGTCGCAAAGACACCCTGATCTACCAAAGCATCCCCTTCCACCCCGAACTGGCGGATCACAGAGGGCACTGTGTCGTCGTGGCTGGACCCGCTCTCGGCGATGTAGAGCACCGTCTCGTCGGGCGAGAAACACAGTCCGTTCGGTTGCACGAAGTCCCCGACAACGACGGTGAGCGCCCCGTCAGGGGACAGCCGGTAGACATTGCGGGCAGGAAGCTCCGGCTCGGCGCGGTAACCTTCGAAATCCGAAATGATGCCGTAGGTCGGGTCCGTGAACCAGATCGCCCCGTCCGAAGACACCACCACATCATTGGGCGAGTTCAGGCGCTTGCCTTCGAATTGGTCGGCCAGAACGGTGATCGACCCGTCATGCTCTGTCCGCACCAGATCACGGGCCCCGTGGCGGCAACCGATCAGGCGGCCCTGGCGGTCGCGGGTGTTCCCGTTGTTGAAACCGGACTCGGCCCGATAGAGGGACACCCCCGTGGTCTCTGACCACTGCATGATCCGCCGCGAGGGGATGTCCGAAAACAGCAACGCGTCACGATCCCCGAACCAGACCGGCCCTTCGGTCCATGTAAACCCTTGGGCGATCCGCTCTAGTTGGGACATGGGATGCGTCAAGGCGCGGAACCGGTCGTCATGGACTTCGAGATGCGGGGGAAGGGTGATCATTGGCGGCTCCTCCGAGTGCTGGCAGCGATGACAATGGCGATGATGATAGTACCGGTCAGGACGCTCTTGATCCCTGCGCCCGCGCCATAGCTGTTCAACATCGACACGACGAGGAACATGAAAAGCGCAGCGCCGAGCACGCCCGGAACATTCGAATTTCCGCCCGCAATGGACGACCCGCCGATGACCACCACAGCGATAGAGGTCAGCAAGTATTCAGCCCCCATGTTCAGCGCGGCCCCGCCAGAGAAACTGGCCAGAAGGTAGCCCGCAAGGGCGGCGAAAACGGCGACCGACAGGTAGGTGGCGGCGCGCACGGCCTCGACCGGAATGCCAGCCAGACGGGCGGCGCGGGCATTCTGACCGGATGCGAGCAGCCAGCGCCCCCAGACCGCGCGTTCAAGGATCACCCAGATGACGACCGCCAGACCCAGCGCGACCCAAGCCACATTCGGCACCCCGACAAAACGGCCCGTGGCAAAGTCGGCCAGACCTTCGGGCGGCTTGATCCGCAGGCCACGGTTCGACCAGATGGCCAGCGATTGATAGATCAACGATGCGGCAAGGGTCGCGATGATCGGCGGCAAACGCAGCAACCAGATCAGCAGGAAATTCGCGCAACCGACCCCCAATCCGGTGGCCAGTGCCACGACCAGACCCAGAAAAGCGGTATTCGGATCCGACCCCATCACCTTGAGCGCCAGAGTCCCCGCCAAGGTCATACAAGCGGGGATCGACAGATCCACATTGCCCGGCCCCAGCGTGATCACCAGCATCTGTCCCAGCCCGACAATCGCGGCAAACGCACCAAAGGACAGGGCGGCGTAGGCCAGCTCTCCGGCGCCGCGGCCAGAGGTCAGCATCAGCGTCGCCACAAAGGCCAGTCCCGCAGCTGCCCATGCCCAAATCCAGGGTTTCAGTGTCATGTCGTAACCCCTTTGCGTGAAAACAGCAGCCGAGCCGTCAGAACAAGGATCAGGATCGCGCCTTGTGCGCCGATCTGCCAGTCAGGCGACAATCTGAGAAAGGACAAAAACGAAGCAGCCAGCGTCAGGGTCAGTGCCCCGATGACCGCCCCAACGGGCGAGACTTTGCCCCCAGTGAACTCTCCGCCCCCGAGGATCACCCCCGCAATCGACAACAGCGTATACCGCAGGGCGATATTGGCATCGGCAGAGGTCGTCAGCCCCACCAAGGCCATGCCCGCCAGAACGCCGAACAGCCCCGAAAGCCCATAGGCGGTCGCCTTCAATGCGGTCACGTTCCAACCTGCCCGCGCGATAGACCGCGTGTTGCCGCCCACTCCGCGCAGAACCGTCCCGAGACGCGACCGGATCACGAGGATATGGGTCAGAGCGGCAATCAAGATCGCAGCGACCACTGCCATCGGGATCATCGGCGGCTTGACGGTCATCAATGTCCGTATCCAGCCGGGGGATGCGCCACCGGGCGTGGGCAGCAGGAACAGAGCCAACCCGCCCCACACAAAGGACATCCCCAGCGTCACCACAATCGCAGGCAACTCCAGCGTATGGATCACAGCCCCCATCGCCGCATAGCACAGGATCAGCCCTAGCAATACGAGCGCCCCGACCAGCGGGGCGTCATTCAGCCAGGTCGCCGTCACGCAGGCCACCAGACTGACGAACGCTCCGAGCGACAGGTCGATGTCATTCACCATAATGATCATCATCTGCGCGATGGTCGCCAATGCGATCGGCACCGCCAGATTGAACAGCAGGTTCAGCCCGAAATAACTCATGGCCCGTGGCTGCATCCAGAATGTCAGACACAGCAACACAGCCAACGAGACCACGGGCAACAGAATGCGATAACGCGCCAGCATCAGGTGGTCTCCATCATCTCGAACGAGGCTTCGAGGATCTTGGCTTCGGTGATCTGGTCTCCGGTCAGCTCGGCGCTGATCTCTCCGTTGCGAAAGACGAACACGCGGTCGCACTGGCAGACTTCTTCGGTTTCGGTCGAGTACCACAGGAAAGTCCGGCCCTTGGCGGCCTCGGCGCGGACGATGGCGTAGACATCCTGTTTGGTGCCCACATCGACCCCGCGCATGGGGTCGTCCATCACAACCACTGGCGCATCAGAGGCCAGAGCCCGCGCAAACAGAACCTTTTGCTGGTTGCCGCCCGACAAGGACAGGATCGGGTTGGTCAGATCGCCCGTGCGAATGCCGATCCGCTTTTGCCAGTCCTCGGCCAACCGCCTCTCTGCGGTTTTGTCCACCAAACCGCGTGTGGCATCGCGCCCCAAGACAGAAACCGACATGTTGCGCAGAATGGACCACAGCGGCAGCACCCCGTCACGCGGACGATCGCCTGCAACGAACACCGCCTGCGGCCCGCGCCCTGCCCGCCAATCCGAGGTCTGCGCCAGATATAGTCGCGCCAGCGCCGCGGCCTGACCATGCCCCGCCAAGCCGGACAGTCCCACAATTTCACCCCGCCGCGCCTCGAGCCCTTCGCCGCGGATCACGACCTGACCGAGGGCAGGTCGAGTTGCCTCAGCTTGGGGGCCTTCGACGGCGACGTGGCCCATGGCATCGACCAACCCTTGGCGATCAAAACCTGACGCGGGGCGATCCGCGACGACCAACCCGTCCTTCAGGACCACAATCCGCGAGGACACCTCGAAAATTTCGCCCAACATATGAGAGATAAAGATCACCGCCCCGCCAGACGCGCAGAACGCTTTGACATAGGCGAGGAGTTGTCTGGCAATCCCTTCGTCAAGGGACGAGGTCGGCTCGTCCAGAATGACGAACCGCGCTTCCCCGCCCCGCGGGGCAAAGCCGATGGCGATCTCGACCATCTGACGCTCTGCAATGGTCAGCTGGTCCACTTCGGCGTCGGGGTCGATGCCATGGTCCGGAAACACCCGATCCAGACTGGCCAGAATTTCGACCCGCGCCGGACCGCGCCAGCCAAACCCCTTGAGGTCAGGATGGGCGATCGACAGGTTCTCGGCCACGGTCAGGTTCGGACAGAGCGACAGTTCCTGAAACACCGAACGAACGCCTGCGGTGCCATCCGGAAATGTGACTTCGCCCGAGGACGGCGGAAAGGTTCCGTTCACCAGATTCACCAGTGTCGATTTTCCAGCGCCGTTGTGCCCGACCAAACCAAGGCACTCGCCCGGTGCCACCGACAGCGACACCCCGTTCAGCGCCTTCACAGGACCAAAGTGTTTTGCCGCGTCGCGCAGGGCCACGACAGGGGTCCGTTCCATTAGGGTCATGAGAACTCCGATCTTCGTCAGAACTGCCCCACGCACGAGCGCAGGGCAGATCGCCCGCCATTGCGGTTACTTGGCGCCTGCGATGACAGCCTGCGCATCCTCGAGCGAGTAGCTGACATTCGCGACAGAGCCTTCAGGCGTGGTCTTCAGCGCCTCGTCCAGACCGTCCTGCGTGATGGTCAGGAAGGGCACGGTCAGATCCTTGGGCACATCTTCGCCCGCCAGAATCTGCTGCCCGACCCAGAACGCGAGCGATGCCACACCGGGCGCGATGGACAGGGACATGGTTTCGTAGCCGTTGGCGTCACGTTGTTCGGCCCACCATTTCAGCTCGTCCTGACGGTTGCCCATGATGATCAAGGGCGTGGGGCGGCCCGCCGCAGCAAAGGCCTCTGCCGCGCCATATCCGTCCCCGCCTTGAGTCACGACGCCGACCACTTCGGGCAGCGAAGGCAGAATGCCCGCGACGGCCTTTTGCGCCACGTCCTGCGCCCAATCCCCGTGGACGGCCCCAACGATTTCGAACTGCGGGTGCTTGGCCACGCCTTCGTGGATGCCTTTGCTGATGGCGTCATCGGTAGACACCCCCGCAAGCCCGCGAATTTCCAGGAGCTTGCCCCCGTCGGGCAGACGGGTGGCCAGATAATCAACCTCTTGCCGGCCCATCTCGACAAAGTCGACCGCGATCCGCCACGCGCAAGGCTCCGTGACGATACTGTCAAAGCTGATGACCTTGACCCCCGCATCACATGCCTCTTTGACAGCGCCATTCAGGGCAGTGGGCGACGCAGCGTTCAGCAAGATCGCGTCATAGCCTTGCAGGATCATGTTCTGGATCTGCGCTGCCTGCTCGGTGGTCTGGTTTTCAGAGGTGGTAAACGCATCGGCGGCCGCAACCACACCGTCCGTGACGGCGGCTTCGGCCGTTTCTGCATAGGTTTCTAGCATGGCCTGCCGCCACGAGTTTCCGGCGTAGTTGTTGGACAGGGCAATGCGTTTGTCAGCGGTGGCCGAGCTATGGCTTTCTGCATGCACAGCACCCGCCATCAGGGCGAGCGTCGCCGCCCCCATCAAAATGGATTTCATTGATTTTCCTCCCTTGCGCCGCAGCGCTCTTTGGGTTCCGGCGGACGTCTCCCCCGTCTTGTGCCGAAACCTGAGCCAATGGTGCGAGCGCCCCAATAGGTTGTAAAGTCAGCCAACCGCAGAGTTGATGCGGGAACCCGCAACCAACTTGCGGGTTTGGGTGTTTCTTTTTGCAGAACTTGGGCGCAAACTTGCAGGATCGCGCAGCCCTCTGGGGAGAGAGGCCTGCGCGAGGGGGAGATCAGATGACCTTGCAAGACACGCAAGAGGCCGACTGCGACAGCGTTCTGGCGCGCATGTCCGCACGGCTGGCCATGCAAACCGAAATCCGCGAGGCACTGCCCTCTGTGGCAGAGGACATTGCCTGCCTTATTCCCTTTGTTCACTGTGATATTTGCTTGCTCGACAGGCCCGGATGGGTGGTCAGCCACGAGGTCGGTATTCGCACCAGATGGTCGCGGGCGTCAGGCCGGATCGACCATGCCCCGATCCGCGAGGTTCTTTATGAACAGTGCCCCTATATGCTGACGGAAAACGCAATCGAAGACCCACGGTTCACCTACCCAGGTGCAGCCTGCGAGCCAATCCTGAACCATAGCCTGCGCAGCCGCGTCCACGTCCCGCTGCGTTGCAAGGGCAGGTTGATCGGGTCGCTGAACCTGTCGGATACCTCCGTCGGCACTTACACCTTGCACACCGTCGCCAAGGCGCAGCAGATCGCCGATGTTCTGGCCCCTTGGTTTCACATCCTGCATCTGGCCGAACAGGCCGATCGCAGAAACCGCCTACCGGCCAGTGGTCTCGGCAGCGAAGAAGGTCTGCGTCAGGGGGCGCTCCAGCTGACACAGGTGATGGAGATGGAAAGGCAGCGCATCGGGATGGACCTGCACGACCAGACCCTCGCCGATCTGTCGCGACTGCTCCGCGAAGTGACCGCCGAAACGGCGCTGCCCCGGGATGCTCTGGCCGATCATCTACGAGAGACCATCACGGGCCTGCGCCGGATCATCGACATGGCCGTGCCGACTTTGCTGGACCTGTTCGGGTTTGCCCATGCGGTTCAGGTCCATCTGGAGCGCGCCTGCCACGACGAAGCGACAGTGCTAGAGGTACAGGATCAGACCCAAGGCCTGCCCGATACGCTCGACACCACTGTGCGCAGCGCCCTGTTCCACATCACACAAGAAGCCATCAACAACGCCACGCGGCACTCTGGCGCCAGCCGTATCACCGTCTCGGTGGCGCAGCCCACCGCGACAACCCTGACCGTCACGGTCTCGGACAACGGGTGCGGAATACCCGCCAGCCCCAATCGGCGCTCAGGCCTGCTGCACATGCGTACCCGCGCGCGCCTCATTTCTGCCGATCTGGACATCCTGCCGGATCACGGAACGACCATTCGCGTCACCCTTCGCATTCCCGCACAGCCCCAAGCCGAAAGAGAGAAACGATGAAAATCCTTCTCGTCGAAGATGACCAGTTCCACGCGTCCTACATGGAGGATGTGCTGGTCGAGGCCCTGCCCGAAGTCACCCAGATTTTCCACGCGGTGAACGGGCTAGAGGCAGAGCGCGAGGCCCGCGCGATGGCGATTGACGCTGTGGTCATGGACCTTCGCATGTCCCAGCGCAACGGGATCGAAGCGGCACAGACCCTCTGGCAAGAGCGATCAGAGACACGCATCCTGTTCTGGTCCAACTACGCGGACGAAGCCTATCTGCGCGGGATCAGCGCCATCGTCCCCGAGGACAGCGCCTACGGCTACCTTTTGAAAACTGCCCCGCGGGACCGGCTGAAACTGGCCCTGCGGGCCGTGTTGGTCGAAGGGCAGATCATGGTGGACCGCGAAATCCACAGGCTACAACGGCGCACGACCTCGCCCCGGAACACACTGGATGATAGCGAATTTGCGGTGCTTGTGGATTTGGGGCTCGGCCTACAGGACCGCATGATCGCAGAGCGGCGGGGCATGTCCCTACGGACGGTGCAGAACCGGCTGCTGTCTCTGTATGACAAGCTAGGGGTCGAAGATGTGGCCGACAGTGAGACCCCGATCAACAAACGCGTCCGCGCCTTGAACCGGGCGTTGGTCACGCGAACGCTGAACGTGGAAACGCTCGAAACCGCAGAGCGCGATTTCGAGCAATGGCAGGCCTCTCGGGCCTAGGAGTTTAGCGTCTCGAGCATCGCCTGCAGGATCACATGGGCCGATGCGGCGCCGGGGTCCACGTGCCCAACCGACCGCGCCCCCAGCTTCTTGGAGCGTCCACGGCGACTTTCCATCTCGCGGGTCGCTTCGGCACCTGCGCGCGCCCCTTCGGTCGCAGCGGCCAGCACGGCCTGCGCATCGCCAGAGGCAACTGCCCCGCGGGCCGCCTCTGCCGCCGGAGTCCAAGCGTCGATCATCGTCTTGTCGCCCACGCTCGCCCCGCCACGGCTCAGGATACCGTTCAGCATCCCTTCGACCCAAGCCGACATCGCCTCTGCGTTCAGGTTCAAGCGATCCGAAACGGCCTGCCCCGCGCTGTTGAACGCGCTGGCATAAAGGGGCCCCGAGGACGCCCCGACCGCATCGAGAAAGGCTTTGGCCGCTTTGGCGCAGATCTCGGTGATCGTGTCGCTGGCCGGTGCTGCCTCCAACGCCTTGGCCACCGCCGTCCAGCCGATATCCATTGTCACCCCGTGGTCTCCATCACCGATCACGCCATCCAGCTGCGACAGATGCTCTTTCTCGCGTGCGATGGCCGCCCCTGCGGACAACATCATCTCGCGGAACAGCTCTGGCGTGATTGCGCCGTCGGTTGCCAAGGCCGCGCGGTCGATGCCAGTGCCCGCCGTGGTTCGGGTGTAATCGCGTTTGGTCAGCGTCGCCCCCTCCAGCCGCTGTGGCGCAGAGCCGACGGTCAGCGCGGGGGTCCGGCACGGATGGCCAAGGAACCCCTTCAGTTCATCGTCCAATCGGATCAACGTGATCGAGGCCCCCGCCATCTCCATCGAGGTGCAGTATTCGCCAACCCATGTCTGCCAGATGCCGACGCCGCGCCCTTCTAGAATTTGCGCCACACGGCGGTTCACCAGATAGAGCTCCATCAGACCCGTCGCGCCAAGCCCGTTCACCAGAACGGCCACTTCGGCGCCAGCCTCCAACCCCATCTCATCGAGGATCAAGGCCATCATCTCGTCCGTGACCGCGTCGGCGGTCCCGACCTTGGTGCGCCGCATCCCTGGTTCCCCGTGCAGGCCCATGCCGATTTCCATCTCGTCGGGCCCGATGTCAAAGTTCGGCTTCAACGTCTGCGGCATCGAGCACGCCGACAGCGCAACCCCCATAGAGAGGGTGGCGCGGTTGGCCTTCTGCGCAGCGGCTTCGACCTGATCCAAGGACAGCCCCATATCCGCCGCCGCCCCAGCGACCTTGAACACAAAGAAATCGCCCGCAATCCCGCGCCGCTCTTCGGCGCGGTCCTTGGGCGCGCTGGCCACATCGTCAATCACCGCGACAGAGCGCGCGTTGATCCCGATGGCCGCACATTCTTCGGCGGCCATGTCGAAATTCAGTACGTCGCCGGTGTAGTTCCCGTACAGCAGCACGACACCTGCACCGCCATTTGCGGCCATCGCCGCTTCTTTGATGTGTTCGGGCGAGGGCGAGGCAAAGACGTTGCCCACCGCCGCAGCATCCGCCAACCCCCGGCCCACATAGCCCGCAAAGGCTGGCTCGTGCCCTGACCCGCCGCCGATCACGATCCCGACCTTACCATCGCGGGGACCATCAACTGCGACCACAGCGCGGCCCGTCGCACCATCCAGTTTCAACATGTCGGGGTGCGCGTAGATCATGCCTTCGATCATCTCGGGGATAATCGCCTCGGGCGCATTCATCAGTTTCTTGGTGTGGGTATCGGCCATGGTTGCCCCCCTTGAAATCTTTATAAAAAAAGCCCCGCCAGATGCGCTCTGGCAGGGCTGGTCCGGGTCACCCCTGCTTGCGTTCGCGCGGCAGGATACGGCGCAGATAGCGCATGTTGGTGGCAGAGACGCTCAGGCCGTCGCCGCCGTAATGTTCGCAAAGGACGGGGCTGTTGAACCCGGATTCCATCGCTTTGCGGATCGCGGCGCGGTAGTTGATAATCCCGAATTCCAGCGCCGTGGGGGCGGTGACGATGGCGCCGGTCACGGCGTCTTCGGTGCGGGCGTAGTTCTTGACGTGCCAGTATTTGGCATAGGGCGCGATCTTGTCGATCATGGTGGCCCAATGTTCGACCGGACGGTGCAGGCGCACCAGATTGCCGATATCCGCGCAGATGCCGACGTTAGGGCGGTTCACGTCCCTCACGAATTTCACCGAGCTATCTGCGGTGCCAAGGAAGCTGTCCTCGTACATTTCCAGCGCGACCTCTATCCCGAGTTCGGCGGCGTGGTCCCCCAGTTCCTGCGTGCGGGCGACGGCCAGTGCCCATTCCTCGGGGTCTTCGGAGACGGGCGGGTTGGGCACGGTCCAGAACCACAGGGCCTGTTTCTGCGCGTCTGACAGCGGGCCAAAGAATCCGAAGCAGACCGAGGTCGCGCCGATCTTGGCTGCCGTGTCGATCACGCGGTGGGCGTAGGCCAGATTGGCCTCGCCGTTTTCAGGGCAGATCAGGTTGTTCCGAGAGGTCGAGATCGCGGGGATCGTCAGCCCCTTGGCGTAGACCACGTCCATGAATTCCTGCAGGCGCTCTTCGCTCAGGTCGGCGATGCGCAGCCATGAATCCGTGGGGTCCAGCTCGGTGAACCCCGCATCCACGATGTCCTCGAGCGTCTCCGCCCACTGTTCGGCGGACTGGTCAAAGACGCGGGTGCCATCGGGCAGAACGCCGGGATAGTTGATCATCGCCGCGGCAATCGGCCAGTTGTGGCGGGTGTATAGGGGCTGTTTCATCCGTTAGACTCCGATCTGTCCGTCGAGTTCATCTTCAATGTGAATGCGGATGATTTCTTCGAAATCCGTCTCGGCGGTAAAACCCAATTCGATCGCCCGTTTCGGCGCAAAGTCACAGGGCCAGCCTGCCACGATGCCCTGAATGGTGGCATCGGGTTCGCGCCGGATCAGAGCGGTGGCCTTGGGGCCGGCGACTTTTTCCAGCGCGGCGATCTGTTCAGCCACGGTGGCCGACAGGCCGGGCATCATCAGGCTGCGGCGGGGGCCGACCTGTTCCAGATCCAGTGTCGCGGCATGGGTAAAGAACCCGACCGCCGCCCGAGGGCTCGCAAACCAGTGACGCACGCTGTCATCCACGGGCAGGACGGCTTCGATCCCGACCAGAGGCTCGCGGATGATGTTCGAGAAGAAGCCAGAGGCCGCCGCATTGGGCTTGCCCGGACGGACGCAGATCGTGGGCAGGCGGATGCTGACCCCGTCAAAGATGCCGCGCCGCGAGTAATCCGCGATGAGCAGCTCGATGATCGCCTTTTGTGTGCCGTAGCTGGTGAGCGGGGTGGTAAAGAACTCGTCGCCGATCTTCTCGGGGAAAGGCGCACCGAACACCGCAACCGAGGAGGCAAAGATCAGGCGCGGGCGGTAGGGCTGTTTCAGACCTTCGGCGCGGATCGCGTCCAAGAGGGCGCGGCCCCCGTCAAGGTTCACGCGGTACCCTTTGTCAAAGTCTGCCTCGGCCTCGCCCGAAACGACGGCGGCGAGGTTGTAGATCATGTCGGGACGCTCTGCGATCAGCGCCTCGGCTGCGCCTGCGGTGGACAGGTCCACGGCCTGACAGGTGGCGATGCCCGCCAGCGCGGCGGGGGCAGTGGGTTCGATCACATCGACCAAGGTTAGGGCAGTGACAGGGGCGCCAAGGATATCCGGCGTCTTTGCGACCTGATCCAGCAGTTTGCGCCCGATCATGCCTGCGGCGCCGATTATCAATACTTTCATAAATTTATTCCTTGTTGAATGTGGTCAGGCGTTGGCGCGGGCTGCCCGATGGTTGGCCGCCATCCGCACTAGCAGATTGAACGCCTGAAGGGTCGCGCCCACGTTCGCCATGTTCTGTCCCGCGATGTCGAAGGCAGTCCCGTGCGCAGGGGTCGCAACAGGGATCGGCAAGCCCCCCGCAACGGTCACGCCACGTTCAAAACCCATGAGCTTGATCGCGATCTGACCTTGGTCGTGGTACATGGTGACGACGGCATCGACCTCGCCACGCTTGGCCTTGAGGAACACAGTGTCCGAGGGCCAAGGGCCGGTTACGTTCATCTGTTTGTCCTGCGCAGCTTTGACCACGGGTTCCAGAATATCGATCTCTTCGCGGCCGAATTTGCCGTTGTCTCCGGCATGAGGGTTCAGGGCCGCAACGGCGATATGGGGGCGCTGTTTGCCCGCCCGCTGCAAGGTGCCCTCGGCCAGTTTGATCGCCTTGTTCACGGCGTCGGGGGTGATGCGCTCTGCCACGTCTTTCAGACCAATGTGGCTGGTGACGCGGGTGGTCATCAACTCGTCCAAGACATTGATTTCGCTGTGATACCCCGTGAAGCCCAGATAGCGGGCCATGTAGCGGTGCTCGTCCTCGGCGTTCAGTCCGGCAGAGGTCAGCGCGGCCTTGTTGAACGGACCAAAGAGCACCCCATCCACGGCCCCCGCCGTCGCGAGGTCCAAAGCCTTGTCAAGGCACCGCAGGCTACAGGTGCCGCCTGCGACGGTGACTTCGGCGACCTGAACGTCCTCTGGCGCGATGGTCGACATGGGCAGCCATGACAGGCCCTGTTGGGTCGCAATGTCCGCCTCAGTGACCTCTGCCAGTGCAACAGGCAAGTCCGCCTGAGAGGCGCCTTGTTGCCAGACGTGTTCGTCGCCAATCAGGACAATATCAGCAGCCTCCGTCACGCCTTCGGTGTTCAGGAGCTTGGCGATCAGCTCCGGACCGATACCCGACGGGTCTCCGGGGATGATGGCAATGCGTGGTTTTTGGTGTGTCATTGAAGATACCCAGTCAGAGCAAGCGACACCTGCGGGACGTAGGTCACCAGAAGCAGGATGAAGGCAAGGACGCCGATGAACGGCAGGTTCGTGCGAGAGGTTTCCCAGATGCCCGATTTCGCGATCGAGCAGGATGTGATCAGCACCGAGGCCACAGGCGGGGTCTGCTGACCGATGGCAAGGTTCAGCGTCACCATGATCCCGAAATGGATGGGATCGATGCCGACCGCGTTCACCAGAGGCATAACCACAGGCACCACCAGAATGATCGCCGCAGCCCCATGCAGGAACATGCCAAGCACCAAGAGCAGCAGGTTCAAGAGCGCCAGAACGATCAGCGGGTTGGTCGTCAGTTCGGTGATCTGTTGGGCCAGTTGCTGGGGCACTTGGGCCTGGGTCAGGAACAGACCCAGCGCGGCTGACGTGGCCACCAGCAGCATCACAACGCCGGTCTGGCTGACCCCTTCGAGCATGACTTTGCGCAGTTTGGAGACATCGAGATCACGGTAGATGAAGATCCCGATCACCAGCGCGGCCAGCACGGCAAGGCCAGCCCCTTCGGTCGCGGTCACGATGCCAGAGAAGATACCGCCAAGGATGATCACAGGCATGGTCAGGGCCCAGAAGGCCTCTTTGAAGCTGCGCCAGACATGGCACAGGTCGAACCCTTCGGCGCGGGGCAGGTCGTAGCGGACAGCGAGCAGATAGGTGACCAGCATGAGTAGACCGCCGCCCATGACGCCGGGCACGATGCCCGCGACGAACAGCTTCAGCACTGACACTTCGGCAATCGCGCCGTACAGGATCATGGGGATCGAGGGCGGGATGATGATCGCCAACGAAGCCGAAGACGATGTGATCGCCGCCGCCAAAGTACGGGAATAGCCACGCTTTTTCATCTCGGGGATCAGAACGGTGCCGGTCGCGGCCACGTCTGCCACAGCAGAGCCCGAAATCTCGGCAAAGACCATGGAAACGCCGATATTCACCATTCCCAAGCCGCCACGGACAAAGCCGATCAGCGCAGAGACAAAGTTGATCAGCCGCACCGAAATCCCCGAGGTATTCATCAGGTTACCGGCCAGAATAAACAGCGGTATCGCGATCAGTGGGAACGAGGTCGCCCCCGAATACAGCGCAATCGCCATGTCATACAGGGTCGCGCCCCCCGGTGTCAGAACCAGCCCGCCAAGGGCGACAATCCCGATGGCCACAGCGATGGGCACGTTAATCAGGATCAGCCCGATCAACACGACAGTTGTCAGTAATAAGATCATGTCCGGTCGTCCTTTTGGGCCGCGGCTGCGTTCTCGCGCTCTGCTTCTGCAATCGCGTGTTCGATTTCGGCATGGTCGGCGTCTATGCCTTCGGCTGCGTTGCGCAGGGCACGGGGCATGGTCAGAATGGTTCCGATGATCATCAGAACAGCGCTGATCGGGATGATCGACTGCACGATATCAAGGGTCATCCACCGGATACTTAACAGGGAGTCCCACTTGGCCACGGCCAGAATGGCATTCCCGTACCAAGCAACGACCGCAAAGAACGCGATGACCAGAAGTTCGGAAAACAAGGCCAAACCGACAGCCGCCTGCCGCGGCAGAGCCGTCACGAGGCCACCAAAGCTCATGTGTTGGCGCAGGAACAGCGCGTAGGTCGCGCCGAAATAGGTCAGCCACGCCAAGAGAACGCTGGCGATTTCATCGTACCACGACGGCGAGGCCCCGAAGTAGCGCGCAGTCGTCGAGTAGATCACCGCGACCGCCAGTGTGATCAGCAGCGCGAGGCAAATCGTCTCGATCACCCACAATAGCAATTTTTCGAATGTTGCGACCAAATCCAGGTCTCCTTTGAGAGAGCCTCGGGCGACACGGTGCCGCCCGAGACATCAGCAGGGTGGATTATTCGGCCAGAGCCTGAGCGCGGCTGACCAGCTCGTCGCCGCCCTTCACGGACTCGGCAAAGCTGGCGTAGATCGGCGCAGACGCTTCGATAAAGGCCGCTTTGTCTGCAACGTTCACTTCCATGCCCGCCGCTTTGACCTTGTCGACCAGCTCGTTGTCGGCGGCTTCGCCTTGGGCCAGCGACCAATCCTGAACCGACGCCGCAACCGAAGTCGCCGCCGCCTGAACGTCCTCGGGCAGGTCATTCCATGTTCCAAGGCCGGTGGTCATGTATGTGGGCGAATAGACGTGGCCGGTCAGGCTCAGGTACTTCTGAACCTCTTGGAAGTTCGCGCCAGTGATATTGGTCAGCGGGTTTTCCTGACCGTCCATGGTGCCGGTTTGCAGGGCCACAAAGACTTCGGAGAACGACATGGGCGTCGGATTCGCGCCCCATTCCTTGAACATCGCAACGCGCCACTCGGACGAAGGCGTGCGGATCTTCAGGCCCTCGAGGTCAGCAGGTGTGTTGATGGGCCGCGTGTTGTTGGTGATCTGGCGGAAGCCATTTTCCCACGTTGACAGCACCTTGAGCCCCGCCTCTTCGGCCTTGGGCGCGAGGTCGGTCTGGACGATTTCGGTGTTGATTGCCTTTAGGTGGTCGCGGTTCTGCACCAGAAACGGCATGTCAAACAGCGCAAATTCAGGCGCGACGTTGGTCATGATCGACGAGATCAGGGTGAACTGGACAGTGCCAAGACGCAGCTTCTGCATCAGCTCTTTTTCATCGCCAAGCTGACCGTCGGCATAGAATTCGACGGTGTGCGCGTCACCGAGTTCGGCCTGCAGATCCTCTGCGAACTTCGCGGCGCTGCGGCCTTGCAGGCTGTTCGACGCTGCGCCCACGGCAACGATGTAGGTATCCGCCATCGCAGGCAGAGCAAAGGCCGACACAGTGCAAGCCAAAATGCCCGCGGTCAGTCGGGTGCGAGTGTGTTTCATGATTTTCCTCCTCCAAAGACGAGGCGTCCCTTTCGGATATCCTCATCATGTATCATGTATACAAATGCAAAGTATCGACGGGCAATGAATTTCTTGGTAAATTGAACAGAACTGGCAGAGCCGGAACAAGAAATGAAATAAAACAATGGGTTAATATGGGCATGTCGCTGGAAATCGAAAATAGATCGCTGCACGATCAGGTCGTCAGTCGGGTGCGGGATCTGATTATCGAAGGCGTTCTGGAACCCGGCGCACGAATCGACGAGGCCGATCTCATCCAAAAGTTGGGTGTCTCTCGCACCCCATTCCGCGAGGCTTTGCGCACCCTTGCCGCCGAAGGGCTGGTGATTGTGCGACCCTCGCGCGGCAGCACCGTGCGCAAACTGACCCGTGAAGATGTGAAATCAATGCTCGAGGTCTTGGGACATCTGGAGCAACTGGCCGGTGAACTGGCCTGCGCCCGCGCCAACAACGAAGAAGTCGCCGCCTTGATCGATCTGCATAACCGGATGATGGATCGGTATTACGCCCGTGACCGGATGCCCTATTACAAGATGAATCAGGAGTTCCACTCGCGGCTGACCGCGCTGTCCAAGAACGAGCCGTTGCAAGAGATGCAGTCGAACCTTCAGGCGCGGCTCAAGCGCATTCGGTATATCGGCAACGAAAAGCCCGAATACTGGGCCGGAGCGGTCGCCGACCACGAAGCCATGGTCGCCGCCCTGAAAGAGCGGGACGGCACCGCCCTTGGTGCGGCGATGGCGACCCACATCCAGAACCCTTGGGACCGGGTCAAAGACAGCCTCGGACAAACGCATCTGTGGCGGGAGCATCCACAGCGACGCCCTGATCCGCACAGTCGGGCGATACTGTCTGAACCGTGGCCGGTTCAGACGATTCTGGTCTCGATCCGGCCAAGACCGTCGATCTCGACCGCCACCAGGTCCCCGCGCGACAGACTGCCCACGCCCGCTGGCGTGCCCGTCATAATCAGATCACCCGCGCGCAGCTCTACCGAATGCGAAAGCGCCGAGATAACTTCCGGAATGGTCCAGATCATCTGGTTCAAATCGCCGGATTGGCGCACCTCTCCGTTGACGAAACTCTGGATCGCGCCTGCGGATAGGCTACCCGCATGACGCTTGACCGGCCCGATCACCGCGCCTCCGTCAAAGCCTTTGGACAGATCCCAAGGCCGCTTGAGCGACTTGGCCTCCGACTGCATGTCGCGTCGCGTCAAATCATTCCCGACGGCATAGCCAAAGATCACGGTCTCGGCTGCGGCAAGGCCCAGATCACGACCACCGGCCCCGAGGCACACCACCAATTCACCCTCATAATGCAGATCTTCGGTCTGCGGGGGATAGGGCACGTCCTGTCCGCTCTGGCTCACTGAATCCGCAGGTTTCGAAAAGAAAAACGGAGGCTCGCGATCCGGATCATGCCCCATCTCGCGGGCGTGGTCGGCATAGTTCCGACCGACACAGTAAATCCGGCGAATGGGAAAACGTGCCTCCTCGCCGACAACGGGCAGAGACGGCGTCGCGGCGGGCGCAAAGACGTATTGGATGGGGTCACTCATGTCGCGAAAAGCCCTTCAAAATCAGCGAAGCCTTTGATCTCGATCGGGTTTCCCGACGGGTCAAAGAAGAACATAGTGCGTTGCTCGCCCGGTTCGCCTTCGAAGCGGACGACCGGCGGGATGTCAAAAGTAACGCCTTTTTCCTTCAGGCGATCGGCGAGGGCTAACCAGTCCTCTAGTGTCAGAACCGCACCCATGTGAGGCATCATTACCATATGATCGCCAACCTTTCCGGTCCGGGTCGTCTCGAACGGCTTCCCCAGATGAAAGGAAAGCTGGTGGCCAAAGAAATCGAAATCAACCCAGGTCTCAGTTGAGCGGCCTTCCTCGCAGCCCAGAACATCGCCGTAGAAACGGCGGGTCTCGTCCAGATCAGTGACATGCAGGGCAAGGTGAAAGAGTGACTTCATCACGGTTTCCTTTCGGAGATGAACCAAATGTTGCCTCTTATTTGCGCAGCAGTGCTGGCTGCGTAAAGAGGCACGGTTTCAGCATCCGCCCTTCGCGCCATGGCGTAATGGCTTGAGGCGCCTTACCCAAGCACACCACAAAATAACGCAATTACAGTAACTTACAACGATCCTCCGAGCAGCCGCCTGAGGCGATCCGGACCTCAATCTATAAGAAATCCGTATATTACTACTCGTATAATAATCCAAATCTATATTGGCACCCGCTCAGGAAACTGGCGTTTTGAGGCTCAAGGGCGCGCCACAACAAGCGCCCTCCCTCCAACCCAACAGGAACCGAGCCTATGATCCGATCCCCCCTCCTTGCCTCCGTTGCCCTCTTCGGTTTGGCCACTGCGACCCTTGCTGCTCCGGCAGAGATCAAGCCCGAAGGCTACAAGACAGCCCTCGACGGGACATTCGCCCCCCATGCCATGCCCACGATGTCAGGCGACGTCGAAGGCTTCAACATCGACCTCGCTGCCGCAATTGGCGAGAAACTTGGCGTTACGATTGACGTGACCGCTGCTCAATTCTCCGGCCTGATCCCTGCCCTCCAAGCTGGCACCTACGATTTCCTCGTTGCGCCGGTCACCGTCACCCAAGAGCGCGCCGCCAACCTGCTGTTCAGCGAAGGGTTCATGGGCACAAACTTCCGCTTTGTGGTTCCCCAAGGCTCTGATGCGACCGAGTTTACCGACCTCGAAGCCTTCAAAGGCAAGACCATCGCTGTCAACAAAGGGTCGGTTTATGAATCCTTCCTGACCGACCGCGCCGAAGAATACGGCTGGGAAGTTGTCTCTTTTGGCACCAACACCGACGCCATTCAGGCCGTCACTTCGGGGCGCGCAGATGCCTCGCTTGGCGGTGCAACGACCTCTGCATGGGCCGTGAAAAAGAACCCCGCGATCGCCCTGTCCTACGAATACGACACCGGCCTTGTCTGGGCTTTCCCCTTCCGCAAGGATGACGCCCCCACCCGCGATCTGATCGACAGCGTTCTGGAATGCCTCAAGACCGATGGCACATTGGTCGCCCTGTCCGAAAAGTGGTTCGGCGTGACGCCCGCCGAGGGCACCACCATCGTCACCCCGACACCCGGCTACGGCACACCGGATTTCGAAGGTTATGACGCGACAGAGCACGAGGTCACCTGCACCTTCTGATCCGTCATAGCCAAATGGTCTGGCCCGCCCGCCCCTTCAGCTTTTGCTCGGGCGGGCCAGTTCCTTTGTTCCGGCCATCCCCAAGACCAAAGAGGCCCCGCCCATGTCCCAATCACGCGCCATGCTCGAGATACACGCACTCGAGAAACGCTTTGGCCAAACAGAGGTGCTCAAGAATATCGACCTGAAGGTGCGCGAAGGCGAACTGGTGTTTGTCATCGGACCTTCGGGGTCGGGTAAATCCACGATGCTGCGCTGTTGCAATCGCCTCGAAGAGCCAACCTCGGGGGCCATCATGATTGATGGCGAACGCATCACCGACATTCCCCGCCGCGACCTCGACAAGATGCGGCTGAAGGTCGGAATGGTGTTTCAGGGGTTTCACCTCTATCCGCATATGACCGTTCTGAAGAACGTCATGCTGGCACAGACCAAGGCGCTCGGGCGCTCCAGGGCCGAGGCGGAAGCCCGCGCTCTGGAAATGCTGGATCAGGTGGGCCTGAAGCACAAAGCCGACGCGCGCCCTTCGGAATTGTCGGGGGGACAGCAGCAGCGCGTAGCCATCGCGCGTGCCGTGGCACTCGATCCCAAAGTCATGCTGTTCGACGAACCCACCTCAGCACTGGACCCCGAACTGGTGGGGTCGGTTCTCAAGGTCATGAAAGAGCTGCGCCAGAAAGGGATGACCATGCTGGTGGTGAGCCACGAGATGGCCTTTGCCCGCGAGGCGGCAGATCGCGTCGTCTTTATGGACGGCGGTTATGTGGTCGAGCAAGGCCCACCAGAAGAGGTCTTCGGCAACCCGAAATCCGACCGGCTCAAGGCCTTTTTGTCCCGTGTATCAGGGGCTGAAGTGGCCTGATGCGCTTTCTCGAAACGTTTTTCAATTCGGCGGTGATCACCCAGTATCTGCCCGACATCGTTGTCGCGATGGGTGTCACTGTTTATCTGGCAGTCGCAACCGTCGTGACCGGCGTGGTGCTGGGTGCCGGTCTAGCCTGTGTCCGCGCGGCCAACCTCAAAGTCCTGAACTTCTTTATCATTGTCTTTGCCGATGTGATGCGTGTGCTGCCGCCGCTGGTGCTGATCCTGATCCTCTACTTCGGGATGCCGTCTGTGGGACTCAGCCTCTCGGCCGAAGTGGTGATCTGGCTGGTTCTCTCGGCGGTTCTAACCGCCTTTGCCGAAGAGATTTTCTGGGGCGGTCTTACGGCCGTGCCTGCAGGTCAATGGGAAGCGGGACGGGCCACGGGGCTCTCCAAGTTCCAGACCCTGATCTATATCGCCCTGCCCCAAGCGGTGCGGATGGGCATCCCGCCGCTCGTGAACCGCATCCTTGCGACGACCAAGCTCACGGCCTTGGGGTCGGTGATCGGGGTCAAGGAGATCCTCTCCGTCGCGTCTTCGGCGCAAAGCTTCTCGGGGTCGGCGACGCCGCTGACCATGGCTGCGGTCGCCTACATGGTCATCTTTATCCCTGCCGTCATTGCGTCCCACTGGGTGGAACGACGCTTCAGCTACAAGACTTGAGGGCGTCAGCATGGATATGTTTCTAAACACATTTTTCGACCTCGACATCATGATGCAGGCGCTCCCGCTGCTGCTCAAGGGGGCGGTGACCACGCTGAAACTCTGTGCTGTGGTGATTGTCTGCGGGCTGTTCGGCGGGCTGTTTCTGGCCCTTGGCGCCCTGAGCCCGCGTGGCTGGCTGCGGTGGACCTCGGTCATCTATATCGACCTGTTTCGCGCCATCCCGCCACTGGTCCTGCTGATCTTTGTCTATTCGGGCCTGCCCTTTGCCGGACTGGAGCTGACCCCGTTTGCGGCGGTCGTGATCGCATTTTTCATGAACAACTCCGCGTATTTCGCCGAAGTGTTCCGCGCGGGGATCAACGCCGTCCCCAAGGGCCAGAACGAAGCCGCACGCGCAACGGGCCTATCCCAGACGCAAACGATGGTGCACGTCGTCCTGCCCCCAGCGATCCGCAATGTCCTGCCCGATCTGCTGTCGAACACCGTCGAGGTCGTCAAGCTGACCTCGCTCGCCTCCGTCGTGTCCCTGTCCGAGCTTCTGTACTCGGCCAATATGGCGCGCTCGGTGACCTATAACGCATCGCCCCTCGTTCTGGCGGCGCTTCTCTATCTGGCCGTTCTCTGGCCGCTGGTGCGGTTCATCTCCCGCTACCAGCGCGGTCTGGCCGTCAAATAACCGAAAAGGAAGAAACCATGACCAAGATGATCATCGGGGGTGCCCAGATCGGAGGCATCCAGAAGGACGAAACCCGCGAAGAGGTTGTCGCGCGTATGATCGCGCTGATGGATCAGGCCCATGACCAAGGCGTCGCATTCCTGACCTATCCGGAAATGACGCTGACGACGTTCTTCCCGCGTTTCTATGTCGAGGACCGCGCCGAGTTCGACCACTGGTTCGAAACCGAAATGCCGAACGACGCTACCGCGCCCCTGTTTGCCAAAGCCAAAGAATACGGGATGGGGTTCACCTTTGGCTATTGCGAGCTCACCCCCGAAGGAGAGCATTTCAACACCTCGATCCTCGTCTCGCCCGAGGGTGAGATCGTCCTGAAATACCGCAAGACCCACCTGCCCGGACACTCTGAATACGAACCCGAGCGCAGCCACCAGCATCTGGAAAAGCGCTATTTTCTGCCCGGCGACACCGGTTTCAACGTTGTGCGCAACCAAGGGGCCATCATGGGGCTGGCGATCTGCAATGACCGCCGCTGGCCCGAAAGCTGGCGCGTAATGGGCCTGCAAGGCGTGCAGCTGGTCAGCATCGGCTACAACACCCCCTCACAGAACAACCTGTCAAAGGAAGAAGGGATCGAGCGCCGCGTCTACCACCACGAACTGTCGGTCTGCGCCGGAGCCTATCAGAACTCGACCTATGCCGTGGCCGTCGCGAAATGCGGCATGGAGGACGGCAACCACATGTTCGCAGGCTCGATCATCGTGGACCCCGACGGGTTCGTCATCGCGCGCGCCGAAGGCGAAGGGGACGAATTGATCGTCGCCGAGGCCGATTTCGACAAATGCGCGTTCGGCAAATCGACCATCTTCAACTTCGAAGCCCACCGCCGCATCGAACACTACGGGCTGATTGCATCGCAAACCGGCGTCAAGGAGCCTTCGGAATGACCTTTGACACTGTAATCCATGGGGGCACCGTCGTCACCGCCGAGGGGCAGTTCAAAGGGGACATCGGCATCGCGGATGGCCGCATCTACGCCGTGTCCGAAAGGATCGAAGGCGGCGACACCCGCATCGACGCAGGCGGCCGCCTCGTCGTTCCGGGCGGGATCGAAACCCACGCACATATCGCTCAGGAAAGTTCATCGGGGGTGATGACCGCCGATGACTATCTGTCGGGGTCGATTTCAGCGGCGTTCGGCGGGAATTCCTCGTTTATCCCCTTTGCGGCGCAGCAACGCGGCCAATCCGTTGATGACGTGATACAGACCTACGATGCCCGCGGCGCGCGGTCCGTCATCGACTACTCCTATCACCTCATTATCTCGGACCCGACGGACAAAGTCCTGACCGAAGAGCTCCCCCGCGCCTTTGCCCGCGGCATCACATCGTTCAAGGTCTTTATGACCTATGATCTGATGAACCTCGGGGATGGGGGGATGCTGGATATTCTGACGGTCGCACGGGAACATGGGGCCATCACCATGGTCCATGCCGAGAATAACGATATGGTCAAATGGATGAACAAACGTCTGGCCGCGCGCGGTCTGACCGATCCCAAATATCATGCGATCTCGCGCCCCGAACTGGCTGAAGAAGAGGCGATCAACCGCGCCGTCCAGCTCGCCAAACTTGTGGATGCGCCGCTGTTCGTCGTCCACGTCTCGACCGAGGGCGGGGCAGAGATCATCCGACGCGAACAATGGAACGGCGCGAAACTCTATGCCGAGACCTGCCCGCAATATCTGGCACTCACCCGCGATGATCTGGACCGGCCGGGGATGGAGGGCGCAAAGTACATCTGTTCGCCGCCCTTGCGCGATCACGCCACCCAAGAGGTTCTGTGGAAGCACATTCGCATGGGCACCTTTGTGGGCGTCCATTCCGATCATGCGCCCTATCGCTATGACGACACGGGGAAATTCGTGAATGGGCGCGATATCCCCTACCCGAAAATCGCGAACGGTATGCCGGGGATTGCCGCCCGCCTGCCTTACCTCTTTTCCGAAGGTGTCGTGAAGGGACGCATCACCCCCGAACAATTTGTCGCCCTGTCAGCCAGCAACACGGCCAAGGTGTTCGGGTGCACCACCAAGGGTCGGATCGCCCCCGGCATGGACGCCGATATCGCGATCTGGGACCCCGAAGAGCGCCGCACCGTCCGCGCAGCCGACCAACATGACAACATGGACTATTCCCCCTTTGAAGGCATGGAATTGACCGGGGTCCCCAAGCTGGTGATGAACCGCGGCCACGTGATCGTCGAGGATGACCGACTGGTGGCCAGCGAGGGTCAGGGACAGTTCTTTG
>CAXQKF010000507.1:0-11126 GCA_964224285.1 Donghicola sp.
GTGTGCTCTTCCGATCTCCCTGATGCTGGACAAAGTTCGACACACCGGGACGCTCTGCGCCATCCACGTAGAACGCTGCGGACTGGTGGGGGTTTTCGCCGTAACGCAGGGTCTGCATGATCTGACCGGCAAAGGCACGGCGGCGCGGGGTTTCCACACCAGCAGCGCCAGCCATCCAGTTCGACACCGCCGCGTCATAGGCCGCGGTGCGGGCGTATGCGTTCTGCGCCATCTTCTGACGGAAGCCATAGGTGGTCTGGCCTTCGTTGGCTTCCAGCTCTGCCAGCAGGGCGTCGTAGTCTTCGACGTCAACGATGGTGGTGGTGAAGCCGTGGTTCTTTGCAGAAGCGCGGATCATTGCTGGGCCGCCGATGTCGATGTTCTCGATCATCTCGTCATATTCTGCACCGCGGGCCAAAGCAGCCTCGAACGGATAGAGGTTCACGACCAGCAGATCGATTGCACCAATGCCGTGCTCTTCCATCGCCTGAACGTGGCTGTCGTTGTCGCGCAGGGCCAGCAGACCGCCGTGCACCATCGGGTGCAGGGTCTTGACGCGGCCGTCCATCATTTCGGGGAAGTTGGTGATTTCCGAAACGTCTTTCACGTCCAGACCTGCGTCGCGCAGGGCCTTGGCGGTGCCGCCGGTGGACAGCAGCTCGACGCCGCGCGCGGCCAGCGCTTTGCCCAGATCAACGAGGCCGGTTTTATCGGATACGGAAATGAGCGCACGGCGCATGGGTGCGAGGTCTTGCATCGAGGGGTCTCCTAAGGTCGCGTTCGGTCTAGTCGGTCTCGGCCGTGGCAGGGGCGAGATCACGGATCGCGCCTTCGCTATCCTGTGCTTTGGCAAAAGACCAGCGGATGCGGGTCGCATAATCCATCGCGCGGGCAGATAAAACGATCTGTTTTGTGGATCGGGGCCGAATCCGACCTTTTTCCAGATAAACACTCGGCTGTAAGGCCAATTCACCCACGCCATCGTGGCGGAAGACCCAGACCTCACCACTTCTGAGTGTCATGGACACCGCCGTTCCGCCCATGTCCAACGTAGGTTCGACATCGGGATGCAGGTGGAAACGGATGTTAAATGGCACGCCCGTCAACTCGGTGCCATCCAGCGCCGCATCAAACTGGCGGCGTGATTTCGGGTCGATCGTGGCCAGAAGGTCCTCTCCGACAACCGCACGGCCATCAAAGCCAAGGTCCATCATCCGCGCATGGGTCAGGCCGTGGCTCTCGACATAGCCGTCGTGACCGCCCTCGAATTGCATACCTTGCGGCGAACGGGTGATCTGCGCACGCACGTCACTCGGAGCATTCACCAGATATTCCCGCAGGATACCCCCGCGCCAGGTTTCCGGCCCCAGTTGCGACGAAGACAACCCCGTCAAGCCGAGCGTGGAATGCGAGGGCGTCGCCCGCCCCGCCCTACGCCAGTCAGACCCAAAGTCTCGCCCCGACCCGCAGTTCACCACAATAGGTCGGCGGCCCGAAGTCAGTTCGAACGCCAATGTCGAGGCATGGGCGGAAAATCCGGTCGGGGAAGTATCAGGCGCGGCGGCATCAATGACAACGCTGGTCCGGCCAGCGGACAGACGCGCATAGCCCATCGCCAATCCCGTGCGCGGCGTCGCCTTGATCCGAGCGTTGGCAAGGGCGCGATCCAGACGGCCCTCGACACCGCGACCGCCCCCGTGAAAGCGGGCCAGATCCCCGTCCGCATGACGCAACGCCCGCAATGTCGGCGCGATTCGTTCGAGCGCATCGTGCAATGACGGCGGGATGCGGCGCTCGGATTCCTTAAGAGCCACTTTCACCCACGCGAGCAGGTAAAAAACTTCGAGCAGCTCTTCAGGGTTCCGCGAGGCGATCCCCCCGCTGGAATCAATGTGGCTATCGCAATGCCGCGCCAGAGCATCAACAGCAGGCCCGACCAGCTTTTCCATGCCTTCCAGCGCGAGCCCCGCATAAACCAGACCGGCAAGCGCCTCTGTCCGCGGCAGACCCGCCCCGGCGGCACGCCATCTGCGCGACAGGAACGTCGTCTGGCGGGCCAGTGCAGCATAGAATTTTCGCGATTGCTTGGGGTCGGCTCCGCGCAGGATGACTAAAGCATGGTTGATCCACCGGATGATGCGCCGTCCTGTCAGGTCAGGTGACCATCCATCACCCTTGCCCGCGCCATACAGCGAAATCCACTCCATCACCCATGTCTGCGCAGTCGCGCGCGCCTCTGGCGTGCCCAAAGCCGCCAGATCGTCCAGCCACGCACAGCCATGAACCTCCATCGCGAAACGCCCCGTGGGCATCCCGATTTTCCAGATTGAGGTGTCAGGTGCTTCTACCAGCCGACCGGCAAACAGGAAATTCCCTGCCAGCAATTGCCGCCCCCGCGCAACCGATCCTATGGTGCGCGGTTCCGGACTGGTGGTAAACGCATTTGCCTTGGCGCCAAAGCCAGCCAAGCGGGCGTGAATGTGGTTCACCGTCCGCGTACGTCGTTCCTGCAAACTCAGGTGCTCTGCCATGTGTAAGCCTGTCTGCCGATGCGGGCGCCGTTTCGGCGTCCCTATTTTTAAGCCAGACTGTACAACCGGCAGAACTCAAAGTCACGCAGTCAAGCGCAGGCAAGCCACGTAAAAGCCGTCCATTCCACCTTTGTCTGCCCAATAGTCAGGGCGCAGACGCAACCCTCCCTCGGGCGAGCGCCATGCGTCCTCGACCCAGGGCAGGTCCATCGCGGCACTATCAACTTGAACATTTGGATTACGGGCAAGCAGCTCTTCGATCTGGACCTCGCCTTCGTCCGGCAGCAGCGAACACGTGCAATAGACCAGACGCCCACCGGGTTTCAGCAGCGTCAGCGCCCGATCCAGCATCACCTCTTGCAGTTCAATCAGAGAGAAAAAGCCGCTGCCATCCTTGGCATAGGGCAGATCAGGGTGGCGGCGAATGGTGCCCGTAGCAGAGCAAGGCGCATCCAACAAGACCGCGTCGTATTGTCCTTCGTGCTCCAGAGCGTCGCCTTGAACGACTTTGGCCTTCAGGCCGCAGCGCTCCAAATTCTCGTGGACACGCTTCAGGCGGTCCTCGCTGATATCCAGCGCGGTGACTTTGGCGCCAGCGTTCGCCATCTGCAACGTCTTGCCGCCAGGAGCAGAGCACAGGTCCAGAACCTTCTCGCCCGCTTGGGCATTCAGGATTTTCGCAGGGACAGCCGCCGCAGCGTCCTGAACCCACCAGTCGCCAGCCTCATAGCCATCCAGAGCGGTCACCTGACCCGGTTCACGCAGACGCACGGACCCAGTGGGCAGCAACTCGCCGCCCAACCGCTCTGCCAGAGCGGCAGCGTCGCCTTTGGGCGTCAGATCCAGCGGAGCACCGGCAAAATGGATTTCTTCCATTGCTGCGATGGATTTGGCGCCCCAAGCCTCGGCCAGCGGATCGCGCAGCCACTTGGGCATACGTGGGGTGCGCAGGGCATCCCATGCTTCTGGTCCGTCGGTGGTGAACTTGCGCAGAACCGCGTTCACCAGCCCTTTGAGCATGGCATTGCGTTTGTTGCGCGAAATCAGCTCGACATAAGAGTTCACGACCCCATGCCCTGCCTCGCGGCGGGCGCAGATTTCGATGACCCCAAGGCGCAGCGCGTTCTTGACGGTCAGCGAGGGTTCCTTGCGCAGGTGCTTTTGCAACATGCGGTCGGCGCGCTCCATCCCGCGCAGGGTGTCCATGACCAGACCTTGGGCGCGGGCGCGCTCTTCGGGGGCCAGACGCTCCAGAACGCCGCTGGCGACCATCTCGGCCATCAGGCGTCCTTCGCCGGTGATCTGATCTAGCAGGTACAGCGCCGTGCGGCGCGGGGCGAGGCCGCTCTTGTCCATGAAACACTCCGTCATCTTGCCCGTGGGCAGATGCTGCGTATATCAAGACAATAGCCGGAAAGGAACCAAGATGAGCGAAGAGCAAAAGCGCGACCTGCCGCCCGCCGCCCAACGAGCTTTGGCCGAGGCCGAAGAGCGCCGCAAACAGGCCGCAGCACTGGACATGCCCACCGAGCTGGGTGGCCGCGACGGCCCCGAACCCGTGCGCTATGGCGACTGGGAGAAAAAGGGAATCGCGGTCGATTTCTGACCGCTGCTATTCCAGACCGAAGTTGGCGTGGCGCCCTGCGCCGCGGTCCGACGTAAAGCGGATGTCGCCCCCGTCCAGCGCGACTTGTTGGCAGTTATCGCCCATATTCTGACTGCCCCAATAGAGGCTGCGGCAGAAATAGCTGTCCTGCCATTTCCACGCGCCCGACACGGCTTTCCCAAAGGCGCGGCCCTTGATTTCCCCGTTTTCAGTGACTTGCAGGGTAATTCCCGCCCGCGTCAGATCACGCCCCTGAACCAATTTCAGGAAATCCGACTGGTCTTTGACCACCTGTAATTCGGCGGTCGCCCCCGACGCCACAGCGCAGAGGGCAAATGCGGTAAGTGCGGTTCTATAGGTCATCGCGGCCTCCGTTCACCTGACACAAGGGAAACGTTCCAGAGGCCGCTTTGGTTTTCACATCGGGTTCACCATTGGGTGAACGGGCGACTCACAGCCCCAGCACGTCCAGCATATCATAATCGCCGGCATCTTTCCCCTGTGCCCAGAGCGCAGCCTTGACCGCGCCGCGTGCGAATACACCGCGATCCGAGGCCACGTGACGCAGGGTGATCCGTTCGCCATCAGCTGCGAACATCACGTCATGCTCGCCCACGATGTCGCCACCGCGAATCACACTAAAGCCGATGTCACCGCGCTTGCGCTCGCCTGTGATGCCGTCGCGGGCGCGATCCTCGACATCTTTCAGCGCGACACCGCGGCCTTCGGCAGCGGCTTCCCCCAGCATCAGCGCGGTGCCCGAGGGGGCATCGACCTTGCGGCGGTGGTGAGCCTCGATGACTTCGATGTCGTAATCCTCGTCCAGTGCGGCGGCGACCTTTTTGGTCAGCTGCACCAGCAGGTTCACGCCAAGGCTCATGTTGCCCGCGCGGATGGTGACGCCGCCCTGACCGGCCTCGGCCAGTGCCTTCAGGTCGTCTTCGGTGAAGCCAGTGGTGCCAATGATGTGGGCCACGCCCGCAGCCGCAGCCGTTTTCGCAAAGGAAATCGTGGCACTAGGCGCGGTGAAGTCGATCACCGCCTGCGCGCCTGCAAAGGCCACAGCAGGATCGTCGGACACGATCACGCCGCTCTCGGTGCCGCCCATCAGAACACCCAAGTCGCGACCGATCCATTCATGGCCGGAACGCTCGACCACGCCCGCCAGATGCACGCCTTCGCGCTCGTTCACGGTTTTGACCAGCATCTGCCCCATACGGCCCGATGCGCCTGTGATGACAATACCGATGCTTTCCGACATAACCCGTGTCCTTCTTCTGATATGATGCAGGTGTGACTAGCCGAGAGTTGGCGCTTTGGCAAAGGCTGCTTGGCACGGCGCTGGCAAAGGATTAGATGCGCAGTATGGCAAAGAACAAATTCCACGACGGCCCCGGACCTTCGCAGCGTCAGCTGCGCGTGGGCGAACTCATCCGCCGCACCCTGTCCGAGGTGCTGCAACGGGGCGATATCCACGATCCCGACCTGAACCGCCTGTCCATCAGCGTGGGCGAGGTGCGCACGTCGCCCGATCTGAAGATCGCGACGGCCTATGTCATGCCCTTGGGCGGACAGGGGCGTGATCAGGTGGTCGAGCTGCTGGCCCGCAACAAGAACGAGTTGCGCCGCATGATCGGCAAGGTCACGAACCTGAAGTACACGCCCGACCTGCGCTTCCGGCTGGACGAGACCTTTGACCAGATGGACGAGACACGCCGCCTGTTCGATCAGGACACCGTCCGCCGCGATCTGGAGGAGTGATGCGCCGACTGCTCCTTGCAGCCGCCATCCTGACGGGCAGCGCCGCTATGGCGCAGGCCTCTGATTGCCGTGATCTTGAGTATCAGGGCAATGACTACACCGTGTGCGCCGTTGACCTGACCCAAGAGGATGTCCGCCTGTTCCTGAACGACGGGAACGGCGATATCTGGGGGCAGTTCCGCAATCTGGACAACGGGCTCAAGGTCAAGGGCATGCAGCTTGGCTTTGCCATGAATGCGGGCATGTACCACCCCGACCGCAAACCCGTTGGCCACTACGTGGAAAACGGCAAAGAAGAGATGCGCGTGATCCCCAATGCGGGACCGGGCAATTTCGGGATGCTGCCCAATGGCGTCCTATGCCTGAATGACGGCAGCGCGCAGGTCTATGAGACCCTGCGCTACGCCGAGGACAAGCCCACCTGCCGCGACGCCAACCAATCCGGCCCGATGCTGGTGATCGACGGCGCACTGCACCCCCGTTTCCTGAAGGACTCGGATTCGCGCTACATCCGCAATGGGGTTGGCACCACCGAAGATGGCAAGACCGCGTATTTCGCCATCTCGAACAACACGGTCACCTTCCACGAATTCGGCAGCCTGTTCCGCGATGTGCTAAAAACCCCCAACGCCTTGTACTTTGACGGGAATATCTCGCGCCTCTACGCGCCGGAATTGAACCGCCACGACGGGGGCTTTCCGATGGGGCCGATTGTCGGCACAGTGGTGCCCGCAGACGATTGACCAAAGCCGGACGCTGGGGTAGGTCCGCCGACCTTGGCAGACAGTAGGGACCACTATGGCACGCAAGAAAAAAGGCCGCGATATTTCGGGCTGGCTGGTGATCGACAAACCGGTAGGCATGACTTCGACCGCAGTGGTGAACAAGGTCAAATGGGCCTTTAACGCCAACAAGGCGGGCCACGCGGGCACCCTTGATCCCGATGCGACCGGCGTTCTGGCCGTAGCCTTGGGCGAAGCGACCAAGACCGTTCCCTACATCACCGATGCCATGAAGGCCTATGAGTTCACCGTGACCCTTGGCGCGGCGACCAACACCGACGACGAAGAAGGCGAGGTCATCGCCACTTCGCCGAACCGTCCCACCGACGAAGAGATCAAAGAAGCCCTGTTCGGTTTCGTCGGCGACATCATGCAGGTTCCGCCAAAGTTCAGCGCCGTCAAGATCGACGGTCAGCGCGCCTACAAACTGGCCCGCAGCGGCGAGGACGTGGAACTGTCCGCCCGCCCTCTCTTTGTCGAGGAGCTGCTGCTGGTGGACCGTCCCGACGCCGACCACGTGGTTCTGGAGATGACCTGCGGCAAGGGCGGCTATGTCCGCTCGATCGCCCGTGATCTGGGGGAAAAGCTGGGCTGCCACGGCCACGTTCAGAAGCTGCGCCGCATCTGGTCCGGCCCCTTTGATGCCGCCGAAGATGGCGTGACGCTGGAACAAATCGAAGAGAAAGCCCGCACCCCCGAGCTGGACGACTTCCTGCTGCCCGTCGAGGCAGGTCTGGATGGCATGACCCAAGTCATGGCCACGCCCGAAGGCGCCGTGCGTCTCAAGAACGGCAACCCCGGCATGGTGATCGCGTCAGGCGTTGAATACGGCGAAGAGGTTTGGGCCAGCTACGAAGGCAAGGCGCTGGCTGTCGGTACTTTCAAGTCCGGCAGCCTGCATCCCGTGCGCGTGTTCAATCTGGACTAAGCGTCAACCGATCTGGGAAATCTGGGTGATGTTCTCGTGGACCTGCACGACGACATTCGCCCGGAGCCCTTCGGCCAAGGGCTGGCCATCCAGCCCGTAAATGGTGTCATCCCCGCCATTCACATAGCCCACGGTGACCCAGCTACAGTTCTGTAGAACGACAGCAGGTTCCTCATCGACCAGAATGGTGGTGGTTCTGCTTTCACCGTCAAAGACCGAAGACACGCGGCCGCTCAGGTCATAGCTGTCGTCGGCCTGCATCATCTGATCCAGATCGGCTTCGGACATTTCACCTGCCAACGTGCCACTGCCATGGGTGATCATGGTTCCGCCCGTCTCGTAGATGGTCAAGGTTTCAGCACCGGGCCGGAAGTCGGTGATCACCGACGCTTCGTCCCCAGCGATGGCCATAAAGCTATCGATCCCATGCCCGCCAGAGACGGTATCGCCTGCATCGATAAAGTTGATGACATCGTCGCCGTCGTCGCCACTTACATCGTCCGCAGCACCGTTCCCCGCCAAGGAAACATCGGCCACACGGGTATAGGTCGTCACGCCAGCGTCATCCCCGATATAGCTATGCTCGACCATATTATCGCCCAACATCACGGTGTCATTGCCAGCGCCGCCAATCACGGTATTCGCACCAAAGGATGTGATGTGGTCGTCGCCGGTACCGCCGCGCAAGACCGCGCTGTCGCCATAGGCAACCAGCGTATCATCGCCCTGATTTCCGTTCAGGATACCGCCGCCACCTGTGACCAGATCGTCATCTCCGGCACCTGCCTGCACGTTCGAACCACTGGAATCTCCGGTCATACGGATCGCGTCCGTACCTGCCCCGCCAAAGACCAAGGCATTTCCGGTGCCGATCACATAGCCCGTCCAGTCATCGCTCAGATAGGCAGTATCGTCCTCTTCGACGTGAACGACCGAATATCCGGCGTCGTCAAAGATGCGAACTGTATCCGCACCCGCGCCGGTCACGATCTCCGTGGCAGCATGGCCCCGGACCTCGATATAGTCATCGCCATCACCGCTCTCGATCTGGAGCAGGGCATCGCTGTCTTTCGCGGTATCGAACCCGTTTTCCGGATCAGAGCGATCATCCGTGTCATAGAACCACGCCATCGCGTCGTCGCCCGATAGCAGCGTGTCCAGATCCGTGCGCTCTGCGTAAACCCAGCTATCCGCCGAGTCATCGGTGGCCGTGACATAGATTTCGTCGTCTCTGGTTCCGGACAGGAAATCTTCCATGGTGGAGACTTCGAACGGGCCAGTGGGCTCTTCTGCGGTGGTGTCTTCCCTGCCCGTCAGGGAATCCTCATCGGTTTCGCGCAAGCCCCCTCGCGCAAGCATGCTCAGGCCGCCATCCCATCCAAGCACCAGGCTCGAGAGGGCGCCGCCTAAACCTAGCAGCATCCAAAGTTCCATTCAAAACTCCACGGTCGGGCAAGAGTCTACCCATCTCAGAGTATCGGCTGAACGGACCTTCTTTTTAGGGAGCGGATGAAAATAATCCGACTCTTCGCATTTTTCCGGCGTTTCGCGCGTCTGCACATTCAGATTGCAATCACAGCGCGTTTCCCTGCACTTAAGGCCTATGCTGACACGCACCCATATCAAAGACGACGCGCCCTCTGTCGCGACCTATTCGGACTGTGAACGGTATCGCTACAGCCTGACCCGCACATGGGACGCAGACGGCAAGCGCGCCCTGTTCGTGATGCTGAACCCCTCGACCGCGACCGAAGTCCAGAACGACCCCACCGTCGAACGATGCGAACGGCGGGCACGGGCGCTCGGATTCGGGAGTTTCGAGGTCACGAATATCTTTGCCTGGCGCGACACAGACCCCAAAGCGATGCGTGCAGCGGTCGATCCGGTCGGCCCTCTTAACGATAATGCCATTCAGAATGGCGCCCTGCAGGCCGACCAGATCGTCTGCGCCTGGGGCACACACGGCGCCCATCTGAACCGCGGTGCAGAGGTCGAGCGCCTTTTGCGGGAAACGGGTCGGCCGCTCTTTCACCTCGGGCTCAGCAAGGCTGGCCACCCGAAACACCCCTTGTATATTGGGTACAACATCCAGCCCATCCTTTGGAGCCAGTCATGAGCCTTTCGGAAACCGAGCAACTGAAACAGGAAATCGAGCGCCTGAACAACCACAAGTTCCTGCGCGTTCATGACAGCTATCTGAAGATGATGTTCTATCAGTTGCTGCGCGGTATTTCCTTTGGCCTCGGGTCGGTTCTAGGCGCGACCATTCTGGTGTCTTTTGTCGGTTTTTGGCTGTCCAAGATTGAGTTCGTCCCGCTGATCGGGGACTATGCGGCGCAAATCGCCACCGAAATCATGCAGGAATTGCCCGAGAACACCCGTTAACCGCTTTTCCAGAAAGCGCTGCGATTCCAGAATGTTCCGGAGTACCTTCAACACTGTTCATGTGTAGGAGGCCGAAATGCTTATGCTGGCCAGTTTACTTGGTGCCCTGATGGTCGGGGCGATTACGGTGATGCCCGAATCCGATCAAATCGATGCGGATGCGGAAAACTCCAGCGACGACGACGCAGAGGAATTAAAGGCTGAAAGCCCCGAGACAGGCGACATCCTATCGGGTGGCGATGAGGACGACACCATTGATGGTGCCGGTGGTTCCGATCAGCTTGTTGGCAATGAGGGTGACGACTATCTCTCCGGTCTTGATGGCGACGATAGTCTCGTCGGGCAAAATGGCGCAGATCAGCTGTTTGGCGGCGAGGGCGTGGATACCCTAGCCGGTGGCGAAGGCGACGATCTTCTGGATGGCGGACAAGATCAGGACTCCCTGAACGGCATGACAGGTGGCGACACCCTCGTTGGTGGAGAGGGTGCCGACAGCCTGAACGGCGGCCCTGACGACGACATCTTGCGCGGAAATGATGGCGACGACCAGCTTTCGGGCTGTTTGGGCGATGACACCCTGATCGGAGGAGAAGGGAGCGATGCCCTGTTCGGCGGTCAAGGCGATGATCTGGTGGTGGATCAGAGCGAAGGCGTTGATTTCCTGAATGGCGGTCTGGGGGATGATACCTTGATCGGCGCCGCTGGTGATTACCTCCATGGCGGCGACGGAAGCGACACATATGCCATCCAGCTGTCACCAGAGATCAATGAACTCAGCGGGCCTGCGATTATTCAGGACTTCAGCACTGACGAAGACGAGCTCTTTGTTCTGTACGACGACAGCACCGACGACGAGGAACCCTTACTGAGTCTGGATGACAGCATCGGCGAGGATGGTTTGCGCTGTATTCGCATTGACGGCACCGTGATCGCGAAAACCGATAGCACCTCACTAACAGAGAGCGACGTGATCCTGCTCAGTGCCCGCGAGGCCGCGTCTTTTGGGCTACAGGCGTTCACCTGACAAAGAGCCTTTATTTTCCAGACAGAATCGCGTAACAGCGCGCATCCGCTGTTGCGGATATCTCCAAGGGCCCTGCTGGACGACATCCCGGCTTGCGCCATAACCCTTA
>CAXQKF010000508.1:0-2400 GCA_964224285.1 Donghicola sp.
TCCTTGTCCAGCTTCTGGCCGGTCTTGATGTCCCACAGGCGGCAGCTGTCGGGGCTGATTTCATCCGCCACAACCAGACGCTGGAAGTCACCTTCGTAAACGCGACCAATCTCGATCTTGAAGTCCACCAGACGGATACCGACGGCCATCATCACGCCCGACATGAAGTCGTTGACGCGCAGAGCGAGGCTGACAATATCATCCATATCCTGCTGGCTGGCCCAACCAAAGGCGGCAATGTGCTCTTCGGTGACCAGCGGATCACCCAGCTTGTCGTCCTTGTAGCAGTATTCAACGATGGGACGGGGCAGCGGCGTGCCTTCTTCGATCCCCAGACGCTTGGACAGCGAACCGGCCGCATAGTTGCGAACGATGATCTCCAGCGGAATGATTTCGCAGGAACGGCAGAGCTGTTCGCGCATGTTCAGACGACGCAGGAAGTGCGTCGGGACACCGATATTGTTCAGGCCGGTCATGAAGAACTCGGACAGACGGTTGTTCAACACGCCCTTGCCGTCGATCACGTCCTTCTTCTCGGCATTGAAAGCGGTGGCGTCGTCTTTGAAGTACTGGACGATGGTTCCCGGTTCGGGGCCTTCGTACAGAATTTTCGCCTTGCCTTCGTAGATTTTCGTGCGCCGTGCCATGAGCTGTGTCGGTCTCCTGATATTGACCCGAACAAGGGCCTTAAAGCGCCCTCATAGAGCATGGCTCCGAATGTCGCAAGACGGGGGTGAACCTATCCCTGCAGTCAGGAGACTGTCCGGCGCTAACATGATAGACAGAATCTACCAAACGAGGAGGGTTGGATGTCTATTTTCAAAGATCGTGAACGTGCGTTCGAGGCCAAGGCAGCCCGTGAGCATGAAAAGGCTTTTCTGGTGTCATCCCTGCGCAGCAGGATGATGGCTGCCTGGGCCGCGGATATCCTTGGCAAAACAGGAGAAGACGCCGAAGCCTATATCAACAAGATTGTCCATGACCAGATCGCGAGCCACACCTCGCTGTCGGGGGCGGATACCCTGCTGGAACGCCTGACTGTGGACCTGGAAAAGGCGGTATCGTCGGCGACAATTGCCACCCATATGAACCTGTCCGAGGCAAGCGCACGGCAAAAGATCGAAAACGGCCACTGACCCTTTGGTAAAAGAATTCGGCATTCTATCAGAAATGTCGTTTTCCGGTCTGGCAGCAGACCCTTCATGGTGTTTATGAGGGAATCGTAATGAACCGGATGCCACGCGCTGGCATCCGGCGTGCGACGCCAAGACAGGAAGACACCATGACCGATGCGCTGACAAAACTGCTTTCCGAACGTGACTGGCTGATGGCCGATGGTGCGACCGGCACCAACCTGTTCAACATGGGCCTGTCCTCGGGCGATGCGCCCGAACTGTGGAACGCGGACGAACCCGAAAAGATCAAGAAGCTCTACAGCCTCGCGGTCAATGCAGGCAGCGATATCTTCCTGACCAACTCGTTCGGCGGCAACGCCTCGCGTCTGAAACTGCACAACGCCGAGGGCCGCGTGCGTGAATTGAACCGTTTGGCCGCCGAACTGGGCCGCGAAGTGGCGGATGCCGCTGGTCGCCCTGTGATCGTCGCGGGCTCTGTCGGCCCGACCGGCGAGATTTTTGAACCCATGGGCCCCCTGACCCACGCTGCTGCCGTCGAGATGTTCCACGAACAAGCCGAGGGTCTGAAAGAAGGCGGTGCGGACGTTCTATGGCTGGAAACCATTTCCGCCCCCGAAGAATACAAAGCCGCTGCCGAAGCCTTTGCTCTGGCCGGCATGCCTTGGTGTGGCACCATGAGCTTTGACACCGCGGGCCGGACCATGATGGGCGTGACCAGCCAGTCGATGGTGGACATGGTGAACGGCATCCCGAACGCGCCTCTGGCCTTTGGCGCGAACTGCGGGGTCGGCGCGGCTGACCTACTGCGCACCGTCGCGGGCTTTGTCGCCACCGGCACCGAAATCCCCGTGATCGCCAAAGGCAACGCAGGCATCCCCAAATACCACGACGGCCACATCCACTACGACGGCACCCCCGAACTGATGGGCCAGTACGCCGTTCTGGCACGGGACATGGGCGCTCGCATCATCGGCGGGTGCTGTGGTACCATGCCCGAGCATCTGGCCGCCATGCGCGCTGCGCTGGAAAACACCCCCAAGGGCCCGCGCCCGACCCTCGAGGATATCGCCGAAAAGATGGGCGGGTTCTCTTCGGCCAGCGATGGCACCGGTGACCAGAGCGACGCCCCTGCCCGTTCGCGTCGCAGCCGCCGCCGTAGCTAATACCGTTTGGTCGGTGCTGTGTTCGGGAATGTCGTTATTGCACAGCCCGATCACAGCTTTACGACGGTACAACCAAAGAAAATCGAAGAGCCTTCGGGCCC
>CAXQKF010000509.1:0-10173 GCA_964224285.1 Donghicola sp.
GTCCCGCTCTGGCCGATGAAGTGGGTCATGGTGATGGGCGGCCTGCTCTTGGTGCTGCAAGGCGTGTCGAAACTGTCGAAAGACATCCGTGAAATCGCGCGGGGGAACTGAGCTATGGGTATCGAAATCGAGATTGCGTGGCTCACGCTGATCATGTTCGGCAGCCTCTTGGCGTTGCTGATGGCGGGTCTGCCGCTGGCCTTTGTGACGGGCGGTCTGGCCTGTGTGTTTCTGTTCATCCTCGGGGATGCGCGGGCGCTGAAGATCGTGCCTTCGCGGATTTTCCCGCTGATGACGAACTATCAGCTCTCGGCCATTCCGCTGTTCATTTTCATGGCGGCCATGCTCGAAAGGGCAGGGATCATCAACGACATGTTCGATGTGATCTACAAGGTCATGGGCGGGCTAAAGGGTGGCCTCGCCGCGGCAACCATCATCGCATCGACCATTCTGGCGGCGATGGTCGGCGTGATCGGCGCGGCGGTTGTGACCATGGGGATCATCGCGCTGCCTGCCATGCTGAAGCGTCACTATGATCCCAAGATCGCCATGGGCTCGATCATGGCGGGGGGCACCTTGGGCATTCTGATCCCGCCGTCGATCCTCGCCATTATCTATGCGGTGGTGGCCGAGCAATCGGTGGGCGAGCTGTTCATCGGGGCGGTCATTCCCGGCCTGCTTCTGTCGGGCATGTACATCCTGTACGTGGTCATGCGCAGCTACATCAATCCTGCGCTGGGTCCGGCCATTCCGATCGAAGAGCGCGTCAGCAACGCCGAGAAGATGCGTCTGATCGGCAAGATGGCCGCGCCCATCACGCTGGTGGTCGTGGTGTTGGGCCTCATCTTTTCCGGCGTGGCCACGCCGGTCGAGGCGGCTGGCATCGGCACATTCGGCGCGTTCATCGTGGCGGCGATCCACCGGAAACTGGACTGGCCCACGGTCCGAGAGGCCTGCGTGACCACGCTCAAGGCATCTGCCATGGTCATCTGGATCATGTTCGGCGCGACCATCGTTGTGGGGCTCTATGTCCTCGAAGGCGGCCAGCAGTTCGTTCAAGAGTCGCTGGCGGCCACGGGGCTGGGCCCTTGGGGTATTCTGATCCTGATGCAGATCCTGCTGGTGATCTTGGGGATGTTCCTCGATTGGGTGGGCATTCTGCTGCTCTGTGTTCCGATCTTTGTGCCGATCATCAAGGCACTGGGGGCGCAGGCATTTGGTTTGGAAACGCCCGAGGATCTGGTTCTGTGGTTCGGGGTGCTGTACCTCGTGAACATGCAGATGTCGTTCCTGTCGCCGCCCTTTGGCTACGCGCTGTTCTACCTGCGCGGGGTCGCACCGGCGGAAATTCCCATGAGCGATATCTTCAAGTCGGCCCTGCCGTTCCTGTTCCTGCAGATCGTCGGACTGGTGCTATGTATGCTGTTCCCGCAGATCATCACGTGGCTGCCAAGATTGGTCTACGGCTGATCTCAGGACAAACGGTTGCAAAAAGGCGGGGCTCCGAAGGGGGCCCCGCCTTTATGTTTGCGGGGCCGACAGCTCTGCCCCGAGCCAGCGCAGATACTCCCCGATCGCAGCCTCATCGCGCTTGCAGTAGGACCATTTCATGTGGCGCTGCACGGTGATGAAGCCCGCCTGTTTCAGAATATCCAGATGGCGGCTCGCGGTGGGTTGGGACACGCCCAATGCCTCTGCGATCAAGGTCATGCACACCCCAAATTCCACCGGATTGGCGGACCATTGATCCCCGAAGTGCTGTGCCGGTCTGGCAAGCAGGTTCATGATTTTCAGCCGCTGTTCGCTGGCCATCGCTTTGATCTGTGTTGATCTGTCCATGGGTGCCATCATATAGTTAATTAGCTAAATGACAATGCGAGTCGTGACCATGCTGGACCTACCCAACACATCCATGATCGAAGGCAACGCCATCCGCTGGGGCAAAATCGGCGCGGGGCCGCCCTTGGTCGCGATCCACGGCACTCCGTTCTCGGCGCAGGTCTGGCGGCGGATCGTTCCCCACTTCGCGGATCGCCGGACGGTCTATTACTTTGACCTCGCGGGGTATGGGCAATCGGAAATGCGGGCGGGGCAGGATGTGTCCTTGAGGGTGCAGAACAAGGTGCTGGCCGGTCTTTTTGCCGAATGGGGGCTAGAGCGTCCTGACGTGCTGGCCCATGATTTCGGCGGCGCAACGGCGCTACGTGGCTATTATTTGGACGGTTTGCGCTATGCGTCGCTGACCATTTTTGACGCGGTGGCGCTGGCCCCTTGGGGCTCTCCTTTTGTGCAGCATGTCCGCCAGCACGAGGCGGCTTTCGCCGGAATGCCTGCGTATATGCATGATGCCTTGCTGCGCGCCTATTTGCAGACGGCAGCCCACAAACCCCTGTGCGAAGAGGCGTTGCGGATCTATGCAGAGCCATGGACGGGGCCGGCCGGACAAGCGGCCTTCTACCGGCAGATTGCCCAGATGGATCAGCGGTTTACGGACGAAGTTGAAGGCATGTACGCCGCCATGGATTGCCCCGTTTCGGTGCTGTGGGGCGAAGAGGATGACTGGATACCCGTGGCCAAGGGCCGAGAGTTGGCCAGCCGCCTGTCGGACCGCCCGATGATCCCCGTGTCAGGGGCAGGCCATCTGGTCCAAGAGGACGCCCCCGAGGCCATCGTCGCCGCCATTTTGCAGAGGATCGGGTGACATTTCAGGGGCGGTGTTAATCTCTTTGTGAGTTGACCGGACAGGGGGGATGACGGACGCTTCGGGTATGCTCCGACATCTTGCTCTCTGTGCCGCAAGTCTGGCGGCGCCTGTACAGGCCGAAACCGAGGTCGATCTGGAACTCGTGTTGATGGTGGACGTGTCCCGATCCATGACCCAGAACGAGCAGGAAATCCAACGTCAGGGCTATGCCGCTGCCCTGCGGTCTGCGGGGGTCTATGCGGCGGTGCGGTCGGGGCTCTTGCAGCGGGTCGCGCTGAGCTATGTGGAATGGGCGGGGGGCCAGAACGTCATCATCGACTGGACCCTGATCCAGAGCCAGTCTGACCTCGATGCCTTTGCCGAAACGCTGCTGACCACGTTTACAATCGGACAACGCCGCACGTCGATTTCCGAGGCTCTGGCCTTTGGCGCGGACTATATCGAGGCGAACGACTTTACCGGCCTTCGCAAGGTCATCGACATTTCCGGCGATGGGCCGAACAATCAGGGCCGCCCCGTTGCCAAGGTTCGTGATCAGGTGGTGCAGCGGGGTATCGTGATCAACGGCCTGCCCCTGATGACCAAAGAGGGCATGGGCAGCCAGTGGCACCTCGACAATCTGGATTATTACTACGAGACCTGCGTGACCGGCGGGCCGGGGTCTTTTGTAATCCCTGTGTTGGACTGGGAGGATTTCGCCGAAGCCGTGCGCCGCAAGCTGGTGCTCGAGATCGCGTCCTTGCCCATGACAGAGGTGGTGCAGCCGATCCAGTACGTTCTGCGTGATCCGTCCGACTGTCTTGTGGGCGAAAAGATCTGGGAGCAACGGCGGATGGACTGGGCCCAACCCTGATCAGAGCCAGCCGGTTGCCAGCCGCTTTTCCCACGTCCCGAGGCCGTTTTCGTGGGCCATCTTGATCATCCTTGCCGGATCATAGGGCACAGACCGGAAGGTCACGTCCCACCCCCGCGCGGTCCGTTCGACAATCGCATAAGAGGCGTTCGGCGTGCCGGACTGCATCTGGTGCGGCGCCGGAAGGTCGTCGCTATAGGCCGGACAGCCGACACTGCCGGGGTTCAGGATGGTGCGCCCGTCAGGCAGGCGGAAGCATCGCGGGATATGGGTATGGGCGCAGAGGATCAGGCTGGCCTCCACTCCGGCGGCATGGGCTTCGATCTCTGGCAGGGTGGCGCGGCGTACTGCGCCATCAGGCGTGACTTGCTCTAGCCAGTAGGTCAGGTCATCGGTCGGGGTCGCATGGCACAAGAAGATATCCTCAATCGCCATGGTCGCAGGCAGGCTGCGCAACCAGTCGAGATGCGCGGGCGACAGCTGGCTATGGGCAATGCGCTCTAGGGTGGACATATCCTCTGGTGGGGTTTCGACCAGCCACCGGTCATGGTTGCCACGGATCGAGGGGAAGTCGCGGGCGGCCAGCAGCTCTGCGGTGCCTGCGGCGTCCATCGGTCCGCTGAAGTGATCGCCAAGGTTGACCGCCTGAACAATGCCCTGCCGGTCCATATCGTCCAGCACGGCTTTCAGGGCATCTGCATTTCCGTGGATGTCGGCAATAACGGCAAGCTTCACTTGGAACCTCTGTGCGTTCGGGGGCTACACAAAACCATAGCAGCCCCGCGCCAAGCGCCATCGGTTATTTATAGCGCCCCCCGCGCTGGAGCACTTCGACCTCGTATCCATCGGGGTCTTGCACAAAGAAGAAGCGCGCGATGACCTCTCCGCCGGGGGCAAAGTCCACCAGTTTGCGGGGGTTCAGACCCTCGGCCTCGAAACGTGCGTGCTCGGCGGCGGCATCTTCGACCGAGACGGCGAAATGCCCGTACCCGTTCCCCAGATCATAGGGCTCGCTCTGGCCCTTGTTGACGGTCAGTTCCAGTTCGAAACCGGACTCGGCATTGCTGAGGTAGACCAGCGTGAAATCGGGGAAATCCAGACGTTCGGCAACGGTCAAGCCAAAGGCCTTTTCGTAGAACGCGACAGAGCGCGCCTCTTCCAGTACGCGGATCATGGAGTGGATGGCTTTGGCCATGGCGGTGTCCTTTTGGGTCAGGCAGAGAGTTGCGGCCAGACTACGTAGTGCCTTGGCCAAAGAACAGCCTTCACGCGGTAACCTAGCCGTTTGAAGTCCCGCCTTTTCAACGGACTGGCCGCCTCCGCGCAGAATATGATCAAATGGCATGACAACGGGGAACTCTCTGCTAGGGTGGCGGCCTAGGACACGGACACCGCGATGACGACACTTCAACAGACGCCAGCCGAGACCACTGTAACCGGCATCACGCTGATGGCCATTGGCGTGGCAAGCCTGTGTGTTAGTGATGCCGTGGCCAAGACCCTGACCCAGCACTATGCGCCGATCCAGATCATGTTCCTGCGCAACCTGATTGCCTTGCCCTTTGCGATCCTGATTGCGTGGCGCATGGGCGGGCCGGATGCCCTGCGGTCGCGCACGCCCATGGCCCATCTGCTGCGGGGCGTTTTGTGGATCGGGGCGACGGTGCTGTTCTTTACCAGCATCCGCTATCTGGGGCTGGCCGAAGCAACCGCGCTGATCTTTGTCGCGCCGCTGTTTATCACTGCGATCTCGGCGGTCTTTCTGAAAGAGCAAGTGGGCTGGCGACGCTGGTCGGCGGTTCTGGTGGGGTTTGTCGGGGTGCTGGTGATCGTGCGCCCCGGAACCGCTGCGTTCGAGATGGTGATGCTGCTGCCGGTCGCGACGGCCCTTGTCTACGCGCTCTTGATGCTGAGCGCCCGCTTTGTGGACAGCGGCGAAAGCGTCTGGACCCTGCTGCTGTACCTTACCGGTGCCGGCGCGGTCCTGAGCGCCGTGCTGGTCCCGTTCTTCTGGCAGGCCGTCCGGCCCGAGGATTTGTGGCTCTTTGCTGGAATTGCCCTGTTCGGAACCGCCGGAATGACCCTGATGACGCAGGCCTTCCGGCTGGCCCCCGCTGCGGTGGTTGCGCCGCTGGATTACACCGCGCTGATCTGGGCCACGGGCTTGGGCTGGCTGTTCTGGAACGAAGTGCCGGACAGTGTCACCTTTGTCGGGGCAGGGATCATCATCTTGAGCGGGATTTTCACCATTCTGCGCGAACGAGCGGCCCAGTCCGACTGACCGCGCCAGAGCTTCCCTTTCACGGGGGCGCACCGCTGATCAGGCCGTCGCGCGGATGGTCTGCACCACGTGGCCCCGCACCCATTTGTGCATGGCAGAGTCGTGGGTGCGGGCGGTCCACACCATCTGGATCGCCACGGGGGCTTCGACGGGGCAGGGGGTCAGGTGCAGCCCCTCTCCGAGATGGCGGGACAGGCGTTCGCCCACCGTCACGGCCAGTTCCGTCCCCGCGATCAGGTTGCGGATGCCTGCGGGGCTGGGGGTGCGCATGGCGATGGACAGGGAATGCCCCTGCGTCTCGAGCACCTGCATATACCGTGATTTCCAGTTGCCGCCGTAGGTGATGTAGACATGCTCCAGCGCCAGATAGCGGTCGAGCGTCAGGGGCTGACTTGCTGCCGGATTGGCGGGGTCCATCATGCAGACATAGGGATCTTCGTAGAGGGTGCGGCTGTAGAACGCCGCCCCGAGCTGCACGAAGGGACCGATCAGTAGGTCCGCTTCCATCCGCAGCAGCTTGTCATGGCCGAGGTAAGAGGCATCGACGATCTCGATCTTGATATTGGGGGCTTCGGCGCGGATCGCATGGACCAGATGGGGGATGATCAGGGCGCGCTCATAGTAGTTGCAGGCGATGGTGATCGTGTCAGAGCTGCGCGACGGATCGAACTGCCCCGCCGCCGTGATCCGAGCGAACTGGGCCAACAGATCACCAGAGGCGACCACCACCTCTTCGCAGCGGGGGGTCGGGATCAGCTGCCGCCCCTCGCGCACGAACAGAGGGTCGGCAAACACGCCGCGCAGTTTCTCGATCGTGTAGCTGACCACGGACTGGTTCAGGTCCAGTTCCTCGGCGGCGCGGGTGAAGGAGCCAAGGTGATACACACGCACCAGCACCTCGAGCGCGCGAAAGTCCGTGGCCATGATGTCGAGCGGTTTGCGCATGTCTGCTCCTTCAGACGCGGATGAATCGGATTTTCAGATACAGCTTATCTAATCAATCGCATTGATTGATAGGGACTTCGTTGGTTCAGTGTCAGCACTACAGCTTTGGGAGGAGACCTGTAGATGCTCGATGTGCCTTTGAACGAGGCGGTCACTCTGGCCGACCTGACCCGCGACCCCTATCCGATTTACAAACGGATGCGCGCAGAAACGCCCGTGGTGCGCATGGCGCAGACCGGCCGGATTCTGGTGACGCGGGCCGAGCAAACAAAGTGGATCAAGGAAAACCCCGAAATTTTCAGCTCGGATGATCCAACGACCCCGATGAAGCCCGCGTTTCAGGCGCACACCCTGATGCGCAAGGACGGAGCAGAGCACCGGGCGGAAAGGATGGCCATGCAGCCGGCCTTTTCGCCCAAGGTGATCCGCTCTGACTGGGCTGACCTGTATGCCCGTCTGGCCGACGAATATGTCTCGCGCTTGCCGCGGGGCGAGACGGTGGATCTGTTCACCGACCTTTGCGCCCCTGTGGCCGCGCGCATTCTGGCCCACATGCTGGGGCTCGAAGAGGCCAGCGACGCAGAGATGATCCGCTGGTCGCAGGCGCTGATCGACGGGGCGGGGAACTTTGGCTACGACCCCAAGCTGTTCGAAATCTCGGACACGGCGAATGCGGAAATGAACGCTCTGTTCGAGCGGATTATCCCACGCCACAAGGCCGAGCCGAACAATTCCGCGTTTTCGGTCATGCTGAACGCCCGCAACCCGATCCCGCTGAGCCAGATGTACGCCAACGTCAAAATCGCGATTGGCGGCGGGATCAACGAGCCCCGCGATGCGTTGGCGACGATCGTTTACGGTCTGCTGACCAACCCCGACCAGTTCGAGGAAGTGAAGCGGCAGGAATGCTGGGACGATGCCTTCGAAGAGGGTGTGCGCTGGGTCGCGCCCATTCAGGTCTCTGGCCGCCGCGTCACGCAGGATGTCGAGATCGGTGGTGTCGCCGTCGCCAAAGACGAGCGCGTTCTGACCATTCAGGCTTCGGCCAACCGCGACGAGGATATCTTTGGCACGACGGGCGAGGATTTCGACGTGTTCCGCGACAAGCACCCGCACCAGTCCTTTGGCAGTGGGCCGCACCATTGCGCAGGGGCGCAGGTGGCGCGGCGGACCTTGGGTCAGATCATGCTGCCGCTGCTCTTTGACCGCTTTCCGAACATGACGCTCGAAGACCCGTCCAAAGTGGTCTGGAGCGGGTTCGGCTTTCGCGGTCCCCTGAACCTGCCGGTCACGCTGAACTGAGCGCACCGACACACCCTTTTCCAACGGAGGATTTACATGGCGAAAATTACGTTCGTCCAGCCAGATGGCGCGATCCAGACCGTCGAAGCCCGTGACGGGGACAGCATCATGCAGACCGCGCTGGCCCATAGCATCGACGGCATTTTCGCTGAATGCGGGGGCGCGATGATGTGCGCGACCTGCCACTGTTATGTCGATGATGACCGGACCGGCAGCGCCTCTGAGGGCGAGCAGGACATGCTCGAATGCGCCGAGGACGAGGTGCGCCCGACCTCGCGCCTAAGCTGCCAGATCACAGTGACCGAGGGGCTGGACGGTTTGGTCGTGCACCTGCCGGTTCCCGTCGAATGAGCGGTCAGATCGTCATTGTCGGCGCGGGGCAGGGCGGGTTTCAGGCCGCTGTGTCCCTCCGGCAAGAGGGGTATGACGGGCGGATCATCCTGATCGGTGACGAACCCGTCGCGCCCTATCAGAGGCCGCCCCTGTCCAAAGCCTATATGAAGTCCGGAGACGCAGCCCAGTTGGCCCTGCGTCCCGAGGCGTTTTACGACACCAACTCTATTGATCTGCGGCTTGGTGCGCGTGTCGATGGCATCGACAGGCAGGCGCAGCGCATCCAGATCGGTGATGAGGATCTGGCCTATGATCAACTGATCCTCGCAACGGGCACGCGGAACCTGCGCCCTCCGATCGGCGGACTGGAGCGGGCGTTTGACCTGCGTACGCTCGGGGATGCGGTGGCGATCAGGGCGTCCTTGTCCGAGGCCAAGCGGATCGGTGTGATCGGCGGCGGCTTTATCGGGCTGGAGTTCGCGGCCGTTGCGCGGGCGGCAGGCCACGAGGTGACTGTGGCAGAGGCGGGGCCGCGGCTCATGGGGCGTGCGGTCTCGGCGCAGATGTCGGACCGCTTTGCCCGCAAGCACCGTGAATTGGGGGGCGATATTCGCCTCAATAGCCCCGTGGCCGAAGTGACAGACACGGGCATGAGGCTGGCCGACGGGGCGCATGTTCCGGCGGATTTCGTGCTTTTGGCGGCAGGTGTGGTGCCCAATGTGGAACTGGCACTGGATGCTGGTCTGGACGTGGAGAACGGGATTGTCGTGGACCAGAGGCTGGTGACCCGCGATCCTGCGATCTCGGCTCTGGGGGATTGCGCCAGCTTTCCCAGCCCTGCCACGGGGCGCAAGGTCCGGCTCGAGAGTGTTCAGGCGGCCACCGATCACGCGCGGCACATCGCCAAACGGCTCGTTCAGGGGGATCAGGGCGCCTATCGGGCCGTCCCGTGGTTCTGGTCGGATCAGGCAGATTGGAAATTACAGATTGCGGGGCTTGCCGAACCGGCCGATGCAGCCGAAACTCTGCCTGATGGCACCGTGCTGCGCCTGAGGGAAGGACAGGTCACAGCAGTGGAAACCATCAACAACGCCAGAGCGCATATGAGGACGCGCAAGGCGATGGGACAGGGGAGCATCCTGACCAAGGAGGACTTTGTATCGGCGCTGGTCTGACCGCGGCGACGCAAACGGGGTAACGCCCACAACAAAGGACCGGCAGGGAGAGCCGGACCGACACGGAGGAGAACAATGACTATGAACATGACACGCCGGACCGCTTTGGCCAGCTTGGGGGCCGCGCTGGCGGCACCCGCATTCGTGCGCCGCGCCAATGCCGCCGAAGTCACGCTGAAGCTGCACTGCATGCTGCCCGCGCCCGCACCGATGAATTCGGTGTTCTTTGCCCAGTGGATCAACGACATCGAGACCGCATCCGAAGGCGGGATCAAGATCGACCTCTATCCGTCCATGCAACTGGGTGGCAAACCCCCGCAGCTGGCCGATCAGGTCCGTCAGGGTATCTGCGACATCACGTGGACTCTGCCCGTGTACACGCCCGACCGCTTCCCTGTCGCGGAAACGCTGGCGCTGCCCTACATGGTCACCACCGCTGAAAAGACCTCGGTTGTCATGCACAAGCTGATGGATGAGTTCGGTCAGGACGACTACAAAGGCACCAAGACGCTGGCCTTCCACACCCATGATGGCGGCAAGATCCACACCCGCGAGGGTCTGATCAAAACGGCGGACGACC
>CAXQKF010000510.1:0-8897 GCA_964224285.1 Donghicola sp.
TGCTGGACCGCGGTGAAGCAGGCGACAACATCGGCGCCCTGCTGCGCGGTGTTGACCGTGAAGGCGTTGAGCGTGGCCAGGTTCTGTGTAAGCCCGGTTCGGTTAACCCCCACACCAAGTTCGAAGCTGAGGTCTACATTCTGACCAAAGAAGAAGGCGGCCGTCACACTCCGTTCTTCGCGAACTACCGTCCGCAGTTCTACTTCCGCACCACCGACGTCACCGGTACCTGCATCCTGCCCGAGGGCACCGAGATGGTTATGCCCGGCGACAACCTGAAGCTGTCGGCAGAACTGATCGCGCCGATCGCAATGGAAGAAGGCCTCCGCTTCGCGATCCGCGAAGGCGGCCGTACCGTTGGTTCGGGCGTTGTCTCGAAAATCATCGAGTAATCAAAAAATCGACTTGTCAAACGGCGGCGCACCCTCTATGGGGTGCGCCTCTGTATAGTCGCTAGACCCAGACTATCGGGTTCGAAGAGGGCCGGGGGAATGAGCCTCCGTTTCCTCCTATCAACTCCAACGCCGCGAAAGGCTTATACCTATGCAAGGCCAAAATATTCGCATTCGGCTCAAGGCGTTTGACTACCGCGTGCTGGACGCCAGCACTCAGGAAATCGTCAACACCGCGAAACGTACCGGCGCACAAGTGCGTGGTCCGATTCCGCTGCCGAACAAGATCGAAAAATTCACCGTTCTGCGTGGCCCCCACGTGAACAAAAAATCCCGTGACCAGTTCGAGATTCGCACCCACAAGCGTCTCCTGGACATCGTCGATCCGACCCCGCAGACCGTGGACGCGCTGATGAAGCTCGACCTGGCTGCAGGTGTTGACGTCGAGATCAAGGTATAAGGGGGCGATTATGCGTTCTGGTATTATCGCCAAAAAGGTCGGCATGACCCGTCTCTTCATGGAAGACGGCAAGCAGATCCCCGTCACCGTTCTGCAGCTGGAAAGCCTGCAGGTTGTTGCTCAGCGCACCACCGATCGTGATGGCTACACCGCAGTTCAGCTGGGTGCAGGCGCCGCGAAAGCAAAGCGCACCAGCCAAGCAATGCGTGGCCACTTCGCGGCTGCAAACGTCGCGCCCAAGCGCAAAGTTTGCGAATTCCGCGTATCGGAAGAGAACCTGATCGAAGTCGGCGCCGAAATCTCGGCCGAGCACTTCCTCGAAGGCCAGAAGGTCGACGTATCGGGTACCTCGATCGGTAAAGGTTTCGCAGGTGCCATGAAGCGTCACAACTTCGGCGGTCTGCGTGCTTCGCACGGTGTCTCGATCAGCCACCGTTCGCACGGTTCGACTGGTCAGTGTCAGGGTCCGGGCAAGGTTTTCAAAGGTAAGAAGATGGCAGGCCACATGGGTGCCGTCCGCGTTACCACTCAGAACCTCGAAGTCGTTCGCACCGATGCAGACCGCGGTCTGATCATGGTGAAGGGCGCTGTTCCCGGTTCCAAAGGTGGCTGGGTCACCGTTAAGGACGCCGTGAAGAAGAAACTGCCCGAGGGTGTTCCCTTCCCGGCAGCTCTGAAATCCGCCGCAGTCGAAGCAGCTCCTGCTGTTGAAGCTTCGGAAGGGGGTGAAGCATGAAATTTGATGTGATCAACCTCGACGCGAGCGCAGCGGGCACTCTGGATCTGGACGAAGCAATCTTCGGCCTGGAGCCCCGTGCTGACATTCTGCACCGTGTGGTCCGTTGGCAGCGCAACAACGCGCAGGCCGGCACTCACAAGGTGAAGACCCGCTCGGAAGTGTCGTACTCGACCAAGAAGATCTACCGTCAGAAGGGCACCGGCGGTGCTCGTCACGGTTCGCGCAAGGCGCCTATCTTCCGCAAGGGTGGCATCTACAAGGGTCCGACCCCGCGTAGCCACGGCCACGACCTGCCCAAGAAGGTCCGCAAACTGGGTCTGATGCACGCGCTGAGCGCGAAAGCAAAAGCCGGTGAGCTGGTCATCATCGAGAACGTCGAGACCGAAGGTAAGACCGCAGCTCTGGCCAAGCAGGTGAAAAACCTGGGCTGGAAACGCGCTCTGATCATCGACGGCGCTTCGGTGAATGAAGGCTTCAAGAAGGCAGCAGCAAACATCGAAGGCCTGGACATCCTGCCGTCGATGGGCGCGAACGTTTATGACATCCTGAAGCGTGACACTCTGGTTCTTACCAAAGCAGGTGTCGAAGCACTGGAGGCTCGCCTGAAATGAACGCGAAACCCGAATACTACGACGTGATCCGCAAGCCGGTTATCACCGAGAAAACTACCATGGCGTCGGAAAACAACGCTGTCGTTTTCGAAGTGGCAATCGACTCGAACAAGCCCCAGATCAAAGAAGCCGTTGAAGCTCTCTTTGGTGTGAAGGTCAAAGCGGTCAACACCACCATTGCGAAGGGTAAAACCAAGCGTTTCCGCGGTATCGCGGGCCGTCGCAAGGACGTGAAAAAGGCGTATGTCACTCTCGAAGAGGGCAACACCATCGACGTATCGACCGGTCTCTAATCGGTTGAAGTAGTTCACAGAAAGGCCTCTGCTTCCGCAGGGGCCTTTTTGCGTGGGGCAGGGTAGGGCGGCACCAGCGTGCCTATGGTGATAAAAGCCGAGGCAATCTATGGACGCCCCCAGTTTTATCTGGTACCCCGCTGCAATCTCACGGCCCCAGATTCGTTCTGGGGCCTGTGATTTATGTGAAATGGTCCTCATGGTGGGGACCACAAAGCAAAACGGAAGACAGTAACCATGGCACTTAAGTCGTACAAACCGACCACGCCTGGCCAGCGCGGGCTGGTTCTGATCGACCGTTCGGAGCTTTGGAAAGGTCGCCCGGTTAAGGCTCTCACTGAGGGTCTGACCAAGAAAGGCGGCCGGAACAACACCGGACGGATCACCATGCGCCGCAAAGGCGGCGGGGCAAAGCGCCTCTACCGTATCGTGGACTTCAAACGCCGTAAGTTTGACGTTCCCGCGACTGTAGAGCGTATCGAATACGACCCTAACCGTACCTCATTCATCGCGCTGATCCGCTATGAAGATGGCGAACAGGCATACATCATTGCACCCCAGCGCCTGAGCGTTGGCGACACCGTTGTTTCGTCGGCAAAAGCTGACATCAAACCCGGTAACGCAATGCCCTTCTCGGGTCTGCCCATCGGTACCATCGTACACAACATCGAACTCAAGCCCGGCAAAGGCGGCCAGATCGCCCGCGCAGCAGGTGCTTACGCTCAGTTCGTTGGTCGTGACGGCGGCTACGCACAGATCCGCCTGTCGTCGGGTGAACTTCGCATGGTTCGTCAGGAATGCCTGGCAACCGTTGGCGCGGTTTCGAACCCCGACAACAGCAACCAGAACATCGGTAAAGCAGGCCGTAACCGCCACAAGGGCATTCGTCCCTCGGTTCGTGGTGTGGTTATGAACCCGATCGACCACCCCCATGGTGGTGGTGAAGGTCGTACCTCGGGTGGCCGTCACCCCGTTACTCCCTGGGGTAAGCCGACCAAAGGTGCGCGTACCCGCAACACCAACAAGGCGTCGCAGAAGCTCATCCTGCGCTCGCGTCACGCCAAGAAGAAGGGTCGCTAATCGATGGCACGCTCTGTATGGAAAGGGCCTTTTGTCGACGCTTACGTCCTCAAGAAGGCCGCGGCTGCTCGCGATTCGGGCCGCCTCAACGATGTTATCAAGATTTGGTCGCGTCGCTCGACAATCCTGCCCCAGTTCGTGGGCCTGACTTTCGGCGTCTACAACGGCCAGAAGCACGTTCCCGTGCTGATTACCGAAGACATGATCGGCCAGAAGTTCGGTGAATACTCGCCGACCCGTACCTACTACGGTCACGCGGCTGACAAAAAAGCGAAGCGGAAGTAAGCCATGGGTAAGGAAAAGAATCCCCGTCGCGTGGCGGACAACGAAGCAATGGCAAAACTGCGCATGCTTCGCACCAGCCCGCAGAAGCTGAACCTCGTTGCTCAGCTGATCCGCGGTAAGAAGGTAGAAAAGGCTCTGACCGACCTGACCTTCTCGAACAAGCGTGTTGCTGTTGACGTGAAGAAATGCCTTCAGTCGGCAATCGCAAACGCCGAGAACAACCATGGTCTGGACGTTGACGAGCTGATCGTTGCAGAAGCTTACGTTGGTAAGAACCTGGTCATGAAGCGCGGTCGTCCCCGTGCCCGTGGTCGCTTCGGCAAGATCATGAAGCCGTTCTCGGAAATCACCATCAAGGTCCGCCAGGTCGAGGAGCAAGCCTAATGGGTAACAAAACAAACCCCATCGGTATGCGCGTTCAGGTGAACCGCACCTGGGATAGCCGTTGGTTCGCAGAGTCGAAGGACTACGGTGATCTTCTGCTGGAAGACATCCGCATCCGCGAATTCATCAAAAAAGAGTGCAAGCAGGCGGGCATCGCTCGCGTGATCATCGAACGTCCGCACAAGAAGTGCCGTGTGACCATTCACACCGCACGCCCCGGTGTTATCATCGGTAAGAAAGGTGCTGACATCGAGGTTCTGCGCAAGAAACTGGCGGCAATGACCGACAGCGAACTGCACCTGAACATCGTCGAAGTTCGCAAGCCCGAGCTGGACGCCATGCTGGTTGCCGAGTCGATCGCTCAGCAGCTGGAGCGTCGTGTGTCGTTCCGTCGTGCGCTGAAGCGTGCGGTTCAGAACGCAATGCGCATGGGTGCCGGCGGCATCCGTGTGAACATCGCGGGTCGTCTGGGTGGTGCGGAAATCGCGCGTACCGAATGGTACCGCGAAGGTCGTGTGCCCCTGCACACCCTGCGCGCTGACATCGACTATGCAACCGCCGAAGCGTCGACCCCCTATGGTATCATCGGTATCAAGGTGTTCATCTACAAAGGTGACATCATGGAACATGATCCCCAGGCACGCGATCGCAAGGCTCAGGAACTCCAGGATGGTCCTGCACCCCGTGGTGCTGGCGGCCGTCGCTAAAGGAGGGATGAAGAATGCTTCAGCCTAAGCGTACAAAATTCCGCAAAATGCACAAAGGCCGTATCCACGGTCAGGCAAAAGGCGGTTCGGACCTGAACTTCGGCACCTACGGCCTCAAGGCCACCGAGCCGGAGCGTATCACTGCTCGTCAGATCGAAGCTGCGCGTCGTGCGATGACCCGTCACATGAAGCGTCAGGGTCGCGTCTGGATCCGTATCTTCCCGGATGTACCCGTCACCGCAAAGCCCATCGAAGTTCGTATGGGTAAAGGTAAGGGTTCGGTTGACCGTTGGGTCGCCAAGGTCAAGCCCGGCCGTATCATGTTCGAGATCGACGGTGTGGACGAAGACATCGCAAAAGAGGCACTGCGCCTCGCCGCGATGAAGCTGCCGATCAAGACCCGCGTTGTGGTCCGCGAGGACTGGTAATCGGGTCGCAGTTTCTACTGCGTTCGAAGAATTGAGAGACCCCCGCGGTTTCGCGGGGGTTTTTCTTTGGCCCCGTCCCCCGTGGACGGGGAACTGTTCAAAGAAAAAGGCCGATGCTGGTGCATCGGCCTTTGGCGCTTGATGGGGCAGGGGAGTGCTTATTCCCACTTGTAGTTGAAGCTGACCGAGATGCGGTCATCCTCGGCGACGTTCATCGGCACCTCGTGGCGCAGCCAGCTTTCCCAGAGTAAGACATCGCCGACTTCGGGGGCTCTGTAGATAAATGACTTCAATTCCTCGCGGCAATTCTTCTTGCGGATCGGCGAGGCCATCATCATCGCGTGGCGGGGGTCTTCGTACTTAATCGCCTTGGACCCTTCGGGCATGTAGACGTAGGTCGTGCCAGAGATCACCGAGTGGGGATGGATGTGCGAGGTGTGGATGCCGCCTTCTGGGAGGATGTTGATCCAGATATCCTCGATCACCAGCTTCTTGTCGCCGAGGTCGAACTCCAGGTCCTCGGCAAAGGCCGCCACGTGCTTGTCCAGCGCCTTGACCAGATCCGCAAAGATCGGCGAGCGCCAGGGCAGATCGGTCAACGACGCATAGCTGGTGTAGCCCGGATAGCCGTTCTCTTCGCACCACTCGAGGCCCGCGTCGTCGTCTTCGGCGATCGCGACACAGGAATCCTCGAGCTCTTGGGCATCGATGGCGGGGCCATGCTCGGCCAGTTTGGCGTGGTACAGGCGGGTGACAAACAGGGACGAAATCTCTGCCATGGTGTCCTCTCTGGTCGGTGAGGGCGCCCGCAACCTGTGCAGGGGCCACATACATGCGCGTTGGCTCCACACTTCTGCTTTATGGACCTGTTGCGCAAGAGGGGGCAGTGTGGTTTTATGAGCCTATCGACCGCATCGTGACCGCTTCGCGGAAGTTCCTCGGAAACCCCAAGTTTTTCGAAGGAATCGGTTGCCTTTCACCCCAATGACATGTAGTGGAACCCATCTCTGCGCTTCGGCGTAGGATTTGTGTTCCCTAAACGAACCTCCACCGGATCACGGGTAACCCCAAAAGGGCCCGCCGGTGATGTTGAAAGGATAAGGCGAATGAACGCCCAAGAACTGCGTGGCAAGACGCCCGATCAGCTCCGCGAGGACCTGACGGCTCTTAAGAAAGAAGCCTTCAACCTGCGTTTCCAGCAGGCCACCGGCCAAATCGAAAACACCGCACGTATGCGTCAGGTAAAGCGCGACACTGCTCGTGTCCTGACCATCCTCAACGAAAAGGCCGCGCAAGCGGCTGCTGAATAAGCGGAGCTCTGAAGAATGCCCAAACGTATCCTGCAAGGCACCGTAACCAGCGACGCGAACGAGCAGACTGTGACCGTTCGTGTTGAACGTCGTTTTAAGCACCCGCTGCTGAACAAAACGATCAAGAAGTCGAAGAAGTACCGCGCACACGACGCAGACAACGCCTTCAAAGTTGGCGATTCTGTCCGCATCATCGAATGCGCGCCTTACTCGAAAACCAAGCGTTGGGAAGTTCTGGCGAAAGCTTGAGCTCTCAGCTGAGAGAAACCCTGGGGGTTCAGGCCCCTAAGCCTCCCCAAAGGTCCGGAGAAACCAAATGATCCAGATGCAGACCAATCTGGATGTCGCTGATAACTCGGGCGCACGCCGAGTTCAGTGCATCAAGGTCCTCGGTGGTTCCAAGCGCAAGTACGCTTCGGTCGGCGATATCATCGTCGTATCCGTCAAAGAAGCGATCCCGCGCGGCCGTGTTAAGAAAGGCGACGTCCGTAAGGCCGTAGTCGTTCGTACCGCCAAGGAAGTACGTCGCGAAGATGGCACCGCCATCCGCTTTGACCGCAATGCCGCGGTGATCCTCAACAACAACGGCGAGCCTGTAGGCACCCGTATTTTTGGCCCGGTCGTTCGCGAACTGCGCGCCAAAAACTTCATGAAGATCATCTCGCTCGCCCCGGAGGTGCTGTAATGGCTGCCAAACTCCGCAAAGGTGACAAGGTCATCGTTCTTGCCGGTAAGGACAAGGGCAAAGAAGGTACCATCACTTCGGTAGACCCCAAAGCGGGTAAAGCCGTTGTCGAAGGCATCAACATGGCCATCCGTCATACCCGCCAGACTCAGAACGCTCAGGGCGGCCGTCTGCCCAAAGCGCTGCCGATCGATCTGTCGAACATCGCGCTCGTCGACCCCAAAGAGGGTGGTGCGACCCGCGTTGGCTTCCGCATGGAAGGCGACAAGAAGGTCCGTTTTGCCAAGAAATCGGGGGAAGTGATCGATGCTTGATACCGCAAACTACACCCCGCGTCTGAAGGCTCAGTACCGCGAAACCCTCAAGTCGGCTCTCATGGAAGAGTTCGGCTACAAGAACGTCATGCAGCTGCCCAAGCTGGACAAGATCGTTCTGAACATCGGCGCTGGCGCTGAATCGGTTCGCGACTCCAAGAAAGCAAAGTCGGCTCAAGAAGATCTGAGCACCATTGCTGGTCAGCAGGCCGTCATCACCAAAGCAAAGAAGTCGATCGCTGGCTTCCGCGTACGTGAAGGCATGCCTCTTGGCGCAAAAGTCACCCTGCGTGGCGACCGGATGTATGAATTCCTGGACCGTCTGATCACCATCGCGATGCCCCGCATCCGCGACTTCCGTGGTGTGAAGCCGTCGTTTGATGGTCGTGGCAACTTTGCCATGGGCCTCAAGGAACACATCGTCTTCCCCGAAATCAACTTCGACAAAGTCGACGAAGTTTGGGGCATGGACATCATCATCTGCACCACTGCGAAAACTGACGGTGAAGCGAAGGCGCTGCTCAAGCACTTCAACATGCCGTTCAACGCGTAATCGCGAAAGGGTAAGACATGGCTAAGAAAGCAATGATCGAACGCGAGAAGAAGCGTGAACGCCTGGTCGCGAAATACGCAGCCAAGCGCGCCGCTCTGAAAGAGATCGCGAATGACGAAAGCAAGCCCATGGAAGAGCGTTTCAAAGCGCGCCTGAAGCTTGCGAAACTGCCGCGCAACAGCTCGGCAACCCGCCTGCACAACCGCTGCCAGCTGACCGGCCGTCCCCACGCTTACTACCGTAAGCTCAAGGTAAGCCGTATCATGCTGCGTGAACTGGGCTCCAACGGTCAGGCTCCCGGCCTGGTGAAGTCGAGCTGGTAAGAGGAGATATAAGATGAACGATCCTCTCGGCGATATGCTCACCCGTATCCGTAACGCTCAGATGCGCGGCAAGTCGACTGTGTCGACCCCCGCTTCGAAGCTTCGCGGCTGGGTTCTGGATGTGCTCCTCGATGAGGGCTACATCCGTGGCTACGAGAAAACCACTGACGAGAGCGGCCACCCCGCCATTGAAATCTCTCTGAAGTACTACGAAGGCGCTCCTGTGATCCGCGAGATCAAGCGTGTGTCGAAGCCCGGTCGTCGCGTCTACATGGGCGCGAAAGAGATCCCCGAAGTCCGTCAGGGCCTGGGTGTTTCGATCGTTTCGACTCC
>CAXQKF010000511.1:0-3167 GCA_964224285.1 Donghicola sp.
AAACGATAAACTTCCATTCACGAATGTAATCCTTTCGTGACACTTCTGCGCACGGCCCTTATATGGGGCCGTGCTAGGCCATTCTTGGATTCGGAGACCCCTCTTGACCGCCCAGATGCCCCCCGCCCATCCGTTCGATGATGACAAACTGCGCGAAGAGTGCGGTGTTTTCGGTGTTGTCGGTGTCAAAGACGCAGCAAACTTTGTTGCTCTTGGCCTGCACGCCCTGCAACACCGTGGTCAGGAAGCGGGCGGTATTGTCAGCCACGATCCGGAACAGGGTTTCAATTCGGCACGTCGCTTCGGCTATGTGCGTGACAACTTTACCAAACAGAGCCTCATGGAAACGCTCCCCGGTCCGCTTGCGATCGGCCACGTGCGCTACTCTACCGCTGGCTCCAAAGGCAACACCGCGATCCGCGACGTGCAGCCGTTCTTTGGTGAATTCTCCATGGGCGGCGCTGCCATCGCCCACAACGGGAACATCACCAACGCCAACGCCCTGCGCCGCGAACTGATCGAGCGTGGGTCGATCTTCCAGTCCAGCTCGGATTCGGAATGCATCATCCATCTGATGGCCCGTTCGCTGCAACAGAACGTGCCAGAGCGGATGAAAGACGCCCTGCGCCGTGTCGAAGGCGCGTTCAGCGTTGTCGCCATGACCCGCACCAAGCTGATCGGTGTGCGTGACCCCTTGGGCGTGCGCCCGCTGGTGATCGGCCGGATCGGTGATGACGGCTATGCGCTGTCCTCGGAAACCTGTGCGCTGGACATCATCGGCGCCGAGTTCATCCGCGAGGTCGAGCCCGGCGAGATGGTTGTGATCGAACACGGTCACCTGAAATCGCACCGCCCCTTTGAGGCCGCAAAGCCGCGCTTCTGCGTGTTCGAGCAGGTCTACTTCTCGCGTCCTGACTCGATCCTCGGGGGGCGCTCGGTTTACGAGACCCGTCGCCAGATCGGTGTGGAACTTGCGCGCGAAGCCTCCGTCGATGCGGATCTGGTCTGCCCCGTTCCGGACAGCGGCACCCCCGCTGCGATCGGGTTCAGCCATGAATCCGGCATTCCCTACGGCATGGGCATCATCCGCAACCAGTACATGGGCCGTACCTTCATCGAGCCGACAGAGCAGATCCGGAACATGGGTGTGCGTCTGAAGCTGAACGTGAACCGCGCCCTGATCAAAGGCAAACGCGTTATCCTCGTGGACGACTCGGTTGTGCGCGGCACCACCAGCCGCAAGATCAAGGACATGCTGCTGGACGCTGGCGCCGCCGAGGTGCACTTCCGCATCGCGTCGCCGCCCACTGCGTGGCCCTGCTTCTACGGTGTGGACACCCCCGACCGCGAGAAGCTGCTGGCCGCCCGCATGAGCGAAGACGAGATGCGCGACTACCTCGGTGTCGACAGCCTCAAGTTCATCTCGCTGGACGGTCTGTACCGCGCCGCAGGCGAAGCCGAAGGCCGCAACAACAGCTGCCCGCAGTTCTGTGACGCGTGTTTCTCGGGGGAATACCCCGTACGCCCGCGCGACATGATCGAAAAAGGCTTCCAGCTGAAGGCCGCAGAATGAAGGGAGGCCTGACATTCAGGCCTCACCATTTCCTCTGTGCTCTGGGCTATCGGGGCAAAGGGTATTCTGACGCCTTCACGGCGAACATGACACAGATCGTCACCTACGGGCTTTTTGCCAATGGTGGCGATCACACTCTGATCCGCGTGCGAACCGCTGCGGACAGCCTCTGCGCCCCCTGCCCCAAACGGCGCGGCGAGGGCTGCACGAACCAAGCCGAAATCGATGCTCTGGACGGTCGCCATGCCGCCGCCTTGAACCTGAAGCAAGGGGATGTGCTGACATGGGGACAGGCCAAGATGCGTATCCGCGCAAAGGTCCAGCCAGACGATCTGGATAGCCTGTGCGCGGGCTGCAAATGGCTAGAGCTGGGGCTGTGCAAGTCAGCCCTCAGCGATCTGCATCGCGGCGCTTAGGCCGGAAAGAACTCTGCAGGCGTCCGCATGGCGGGCAGCGCCAGCATCCGGTTGATCCAGTCCTGCATTTTTGCGGTCGGCTCCTGTCCGGCCTCGCGGACCCATTGCACATAGCCCCAGACCTGCACATCGCCAAAGCCCGGCGCATCCCCATGCAGGAACGGCGCATCCCCGATCAGCACGTCGAAATTCGCGGAATCGACCGCATAGCGCCCTTCGAGCCATTTGATCACCGCAGGATCCCAGCCTTCGAACTGGTCGCGATGGGCCTGTTTCAACTGGGGCAAGCACATGCCGATCCGGTTGGCCTCCCACATCAGGATGCTGCGGCCCCGCGCAGTGCCTTCGGCGCTTTCGCCGCCAAGGACGCCAAAGCGTTCCGCGATCTGCATCAGGATCGCACCCGATTGGAAATAGGGTATCCCGTCGATGACCAGCACCGGCACTTCGCCAAAGGGGCTGACCGCCAGAAATTCCGCGGGGCGCGTGGACCGGTCTGCCCAGATGTCCACGAAAACCGTGCGATGGGGAATATCCGCGAGGGACAAGGCCAATGCGACTTTGCAGGCATGGCCGGAATCAGGATGGCCGTAGAGTACAATCTCAGTCATGAGAAAATTCCGTAATGAATCTGTGCCTGTCAGTTCCGCGCACAGCCCCGCCGCTGTCAACAAAAGAGAGTGTGTCCGCCGCTTTTCCCCGCTCTTTTCGCCGCAGAGCCCCCGAATTGCAGCGATGCCATCTTGATCCCGCCGCCAAAGCCTGAAATCTGATCGCCCATGGAACAGACCAACGCACAAAAGATCGCCCTTGTGACCGGCGCCTCGCGCGGCCTCGGGGCCGCCCTGTCCGAGCTTCTCTCGGCCGAGTATCATATCGTCGCCGTGGCCCGCACCACTGGCGCTCTGGAAGAGCTGGACGACCGCATTCAGGCGCGTGGCGGCAATGCCACGCTGGCCCCGATGGACATCACGAACCGCGATGCGATGGCCCAACTGTGCCGCAGCATCTACGACCGCTGGGGCAAGATCGACCTGTGGGCACACACCGCCGTTCATGCCACCGCGCTGACCCCCGCCGACCACATCATGGCCAAGGACTGGGACAAGTCGATGGCCGTGAACGCCACCGCGACCGGTGTGCTGATCCCTTACATCTCGCCGCTTCTGGGGGACAAA
>CAXQKF010000512.1:0-5624 GCA_964224285.1 Donghicola sp.
GCCTCTCTATAACTTTGACCACGTGCGCGACGCGATGAAGATCGCGATGGACGGCGAAGGCATTAGTCTGTCGCGCCGCCGCATCACTCTGTCGACCAGCGGTGTTGTCCCCGAGATCGCCAAATGCGCCGAAGAGATCGGCTGTATGCTGGCCGTCAGTTTCCACGCGACCGAGGACGAGACCCGCGACAAGCTGGTTCCCATCAACAAACGCTGGAACATCAAGGAACTTCTGGACGCTCTACGCGCCTATCCCAAGCTGTCGAACTCCGAGCGGATCACCTTTGAATACGTGATGCTCAAGGACGTAAACGACACCGATGCGGATGCGCGCCGTTTGGTCAAACTGATCAAAGGCATCCCCGCCAAGATCAACCTGATCCCGTTCAACGAATGGCCCGGTTCGCCCTATCAGCGTTCCGATTGGGAGCGGATCGAGGCGTTCGCCGACATCATCTACAAAGCCGGTTACGCCAGCCCCATCCGCACCCCTCGCGGCGAGGACATCATGGCCGCCTGTGGTCAGCTGAAGTCCGCGACCGAGCGTGCTCGCAAGTCCCGTGCGCAGATCGAAGCGGAAACCCGCAACGGGTAAACCTGCGACAGTCTGTCGTGGAACAAACTTGGCCCTTCGCATGTTGTTTTGATCAATATGCGAGGGCGAAACATGACACTACATTTCCAAAACATGCCCGCGTCAGAAACGGTTGACGGTGCGGAGCGACATATCGGCGTAGAGGTCGAATTTGCTGACCTGAACGAAGAGCAGGCGGCAAAAATTCTGGCAGAAGTCCTTGGTGGCTCTGCCGAATGCGTCAAAGACAGCGATTGGAAAGTGGTGGGCTCGTCCCTCGGGGATATTCAAGTCTATCTGGATACGGTCTACCGCACGGCTGACAAATCGGTTCTGCGGGATCTAGGCCTGAAACTGGGCCGAGAGGTGATCCCCGTCGAGATGGTCACCGCCCCCCTGACCCTAACACAACTGACAGAGTTGAGTGGTGCGCTAGATGCCCTGAAGGGCGCAGGCGCCAAGGGCAGCGGTGACGGTTGGTACTATGGCTTTGGTGTGCATCTGAACGTCGAGATCATTGATGACTCGCCCGCTGCGGTGCTCAAACCCCTCTTGGCGTTTGCCCTGATCGAGGACTGGATGCGTGCCGCCCGCCCGATCGAGGCGACGCGCACTGTCTTGCCTTGGACCGACCCTTATCCGACCGCTCTGGTCGAGGAGTTGATCCTTCTCGGGACGGACCCGTCCGCGCGGGCGCTCGTTGAAACTTACACGCGCCATTGTCCCGACCGGAACCGCGGTCTTGATATGCTGCCGATCTTCAAGGCGCTCTGGCCCGACATCCTGACCGGCGCGATCGGCGCGGACAAAGTGGACGGCATCTCTGGCCGCCCGACCTATCATTTCCGGCTGCCCGATAGCCGAATCGACGAAGACTCTTGGTCGCTCGAGACCGAATGGAACCGCTGGTTGTTGGTCGAGCAGGTGGCGGACAATGACGCTCTGCTCACTGATCTGGCGGACGCTTGGCTTCAGACCCACGGGGCGATCACCCTGTCCCGTCAGCCTTGGGCCGAGCGTTCCGGCGACATCCTGACTGAATACGGCATGGTGTGAGGTGCGGCATGACACGCCCTATCATCGCCGTCACAACTTCCAACCGATCGAGGTGGAGGATATTTCCGTTGGTCGCGCTGAACGTTTGGTTGGCGGGCGGCAAGGCTGTGCGCTGGGGCGCTGGCCGTCCGGCCAATCTTGACGACGTGGATGGCGTGATCATCGGCGGCGGGGACGATATTTCACCTGACATCTATGGGGGCAAGATCGTCACCTCTGCCCGCTTGGATCATGATCGCGACGCGCTGGAACGTCAGATTGTCGAGGATACCCAAGCTCTGGGGATGCCTGTTCTAGGGATTTGTCGTGGCAGCCAGATGATAAACGTGGCGCGGGGCGGGACGCTTCATCAGGATGCCTATGGCGTCTACACCGCCAGCCAGAAACGTTGGACGATCCTGCCGCGCAAAGAAATCTGGATCGACGATGACACGCGCCTGTCGCGCATCGCGGGCCTACAGCCGATGACGGTGAACTCTCTGCATTCGCAAGCGGTGGACAAGGTTGGCAGGGGGCTACGCGTCGCCGCGCGAGACACCGGCGGTATGATCCAAGCTATTGAAAGCATTCAGGAGCCTTTTGCCCTCGGCGTGCAGTGGCACCCTGAACACCTGTTCTATGCGCGCCGTCAGCGCCGGATTTTCCGGTCGCTCGTTATGGCGGCGCGGGCCTATCGCAAAGACCTCAAGCAGCTTCGGGCGGTCGATACCCACGTGCGTCTGGACCCCGCATAAAGCGCGGGGCCTCTTGGCCTGAGGCGGCGAAGCGGGTAGGTGCCTGCAAACAGCCAGCCACACAACAGGAGCGCGCCCGTGACCGAGATTGTCATTGAACGTTTGGGACTTCATGGCGACGGCATCGCCGCCGGACCGATCTACGCCCCCCTGACCCTGCCCGGCGAACGTGTCGAAGGCGAGATTGACGGCGAGCGGATGGAAACCCCGCGCATTGTCGAGCCCAGTTCCGACCGCGTCAAAGCGCCGTGCCCGCGTTTCAAGCGATGTGGCGGGTGTAGCTTGCAACACGCCAGCGATGAGTTTGTGGCCAAGTGGAAGGTCGGCGTGGTCGAGACTGCCTTGCGCGCGCAGGGGCTCGAGGCTCCGATTCGGGGGATTGAGACATCGCCTGCCGCGTCGCGTCGTCGGGCTGTGTTTTCGGCGCGCCGGACCAAAGCGGGTGCCCAAGTCGGGTTCCACGTGCGCGGATCCGACCAGATTGTCGAGATCGACGGCTGCACGCTGTTGGACCCCGAATTGCTGGCGGCCCGCCCCATTGTGGCCGAACTGGCCAAGGTCGGTGGCAGCCGCAAGGGCGAGCTGAGTGTCACAATCACTCTGAGCAAGAACAAGCTGGACGTGCTGGTCACGGGCGGCAAGCCTCTGGACGACAAGCTGCGCATGGAACTGGGGCCTTTGGCTGAAAAGCTAGGTCTGTCGAGACTGGCTTGGGACGATGAGACGGTCGCGCTGCGCCACCCGCCCGCACAGGATTTCGACGGTATTCTGGTGACGCCGCCCGCGGGGTCGTTCCTGCAGGCGACCCGCCATGGCGAGGATGTCCTGCGTCACGCCGTGATCGAAGCGGTGGGGGATTCGGACTATATCGCGGACTTCTTTGCGGGGTGCGGGACGTTCAGCCTGCCTCTGGCCCGCAAGGCCGAGGTATGGGCGCTGGAAGGCGTGCGCGAGATGATTCACGCGCTGGATCAGGGCTGGCGCAATGCCAAGGGCCTGAAAAAGATGAAGGCCGAGGTGCGTGACCTGTTCCGCAACCCCGTGATCGCTTCGGATATGCAGAAACTGGATGCCGTGGTGCTGGACCCGCCGCGTGCGGGCGCTCAGGCGCAGGTGGCCGAGATCGCGCAGACCAAAATCCCCGTGATTGCCTATGTCAGCTGCAACCCCGTTACATTTGCCCGCGACGCTGCCGTTCTGGTGAAGGCAGGGTATCGCCTGAATTGGGTGCAGGTCGTTGACCAGTTCCGTTGGTCTTCCCATGTGGAACTGGCGGCGCGGTTCGAGCGCGACTAAAGGCAACGGGAACAGGACAGGCCTATGAGAGACACTTTGGCAAACTTTCTCGAGCACCCCGCGGTGCGGAACGGAATCATCGGTGTGATTCTGATCAACGCGGTGGTGCTGGGGCTGGAAACCTCTGAAACCGTCATGTCGCGTGTCGGATGGCTGGTGCGATTGGTTGACTGGATTTGCCTGACGATCTTTGTGCTGGAACTGGCGGCCAAGCTTTATGCACATGGCAGCCGCTTTTTCCGCAATGGCTGGAATATCTTTGATGCGGTGATCGTCGGCAGCGCGCTGGTGCCCGGTGGCCACTCTGTCTCGGCGCTGCGGGCCCTGCGCATTTTGCGGGTGCTTCGGGTTATCTCTGCGGCGCCCCGACTGCGCCGCGTGGTCGAAGGACTGGTTTCTGCCCTGCCGAGCATGGGCAGCGTGTTCTTCCTGATGGCGATCCTGTTCTACATCGGCGCTGTGATCTCGACGACTCTGTTCGGGGATGCCTTCCCTGAGTGGTTCGGAACGCTGGCGCTTAGCGCCTATTCCTTGTTCCAGATCATGACCTTGGAAAGCTGGTCCATGGGTATCGTCCGCCCCGTGATGGAGGTCTATCCTTATGCATGGGTGTTCTTTGTTCCCTTCATCCTGCTGACGACCTTTGCCGTGGTGAACCTGCTGGTCGGTCTGATCGTGAATTCGATGCAGGACGCCCATTCCGAGGATAAGACCCGCGCGACCGATGATCACCGCGAGGCAGTTCTGTCGCGGCTAGAGGCAATCGAGAGAAAACTGGACAAACTGGGCTCACAATAAGCCCAAGTCAGGTCGCGCCTACTACTGGACATGGCATGAATCGTGTATGGCCGGATGCAGAAACAAGCATAAGGGCAGTGAGACATGCGTTTTTTGAAGCTGGCGCTTTGCGCGCTGCTTTTGTTAGGTGCGGCCGCCTGCAGTAGTAAGTTCAAGACGTATAATGGACCAGAGGTCACCCGCGTGGTCGTCTACAAGGACGCACGCAAAATGTACCTCTTGCATCATACACAGGTGCTAAAGGCCTACGAGATCCACTTGGGCAACGCACCCAAGGGGCACAAGCAGTTCGAAGGGGACGGGAAGACGCCCGAGGGGCACTACCTGATCGACCGCCGGAACCCGAACAGCAAGTTCCACCTGTCGATCGGGATCGACTATCCGAACGCGGCGGACAGGGAATATGCCAAATCTCAGGGCAAACGGCCGGGCGGGGACATCTTTATCCACGGGCGCCCCAAACCCTATCGCAGCTGGGGCGATGACTGGACCGCAGGGTGTATCGCGGTCACAGACAAAGAGATCGAGGACATCTACGCCATGGTGCGCGACGGAACCCCGATCTCGATCTATCCATAACAGGCGTGGCGCCGGTTATTGCATTGCGAACATCGGCGCCGCTGCACCCAATTCCATGGTCCACCAGATCTTGCCGTTGCTTTCCTGGAACCAGGCAAAGCCCATCTGATCGGCATCTTCGGACATCAGAACCTTGCGCGTGACCGGATCTTCGGCCCATGCGGCGAGGGTCTCGGTCTCTGTCTCGTAGGTTTCAGAGATCAGCTCGCCGACAAAGTGACCGGTGTAGCCAACGCGGCGCACGCGGTCGATCGGCGAAGAGCCGTCAGAGCCAAAGTGCCAAGGACGGTTCTGCACAGCCATGTCGCGGGCGTGAGTCGCTGCGGCAGCGTTCAGGCGAGGCTCCAGTGCGACAGAGCGCTTGCCTGCGGCGTTACGCAGAGCGTTGACCGAATCAAGGACACTGTACTGGATTCGCGCTTCGTCACCGGCGCTGATGCGATCGAGGCGGGGCAGCGGTCTGCCATCCGGACCCAGCTTTGCGGGGGTCGGCGCCGGCGCACAAGCTGACAAAGCGACAAGAAAACTAAGAAGAATAGGAAGTAGGCGGAACATAGGGGCCCCTCGTTTGTTTCGCCAAGCCTTAC